>JAUVDD010000400.1 GCA_030595525.1 Puniceicoccales bacterium | reverse complement strand
ATAGTGGTATCCATTTCGCGCCCCATCTGTGTCATGCGGGAAACATTCATGGTATGGATCATAGCGGAGTGCTTGTATCCATGCTCCGAAACCTTGGCCATGCGAACGGCTTCATCGAAATTGTTGGACTTCACGATCGGTAGAAGCGCCATCATTTGCTCTTCCCTGACAAACAAGTCGTCCTCATCTGTTTCAGCGATCAGAATATCCGTCTTGGGATCAATATTTAATCCGGCAATCCTAGCCAATTTGGCTGCTCCTGCTCCAACATATTCGCGATTCAAAACAGCATGGGAACAACCTCCGCCCTTGCCGTCTTTAATCGTGAAAACTTCCTTTTTAATGGCTTCCAACTGAGCATGATTGAGGAGAACGGCACCTTCCTTTTTCATGGAATCCATGAATTGTTTGTAGATATTATCTACCACAAACACCTGTTTCTCACCGATACAGAGTAGGTTATTGTCGTAACCACTGCCAAGAATAATGTCTCTGGCGATCTTGTCGAAGTCCAATGAACAACAGTCATCCACGACAACCGGAGGATTACCCGGTCCCGCACAAATAGCCCGTTTGCCTGTCTTCATGGCGGCGTCAACAACGCCAGGACCACCTGTGATGCAGAGAAGATTCACATCATCAGAGGCACACAGTTCATTGAATGAATCAAGGGTCGGTTTCTCAACTGTTGTAATGAGATTGCTGATACTCAATTCGGCCTTGATAGCTTCATTAAATTCATGAACAGCGAGTGCAGCACAGGCTGCACCACCTGGGTGTGGATTAACCACGACTGCATTGCCGGCTGCCACCATGTTAACGATGTTGCTGGCTATAGTCGGGATGGAGTGAGTCACCGGAGTAATGGCACCAATCACACCCCATGGGGCGGACTCGTCCATCGTTATCCCTGAATCGCCACTCATGCCATGTGGAATTAAATACTCCGTTCCAAGGACACCTCGGATACCCTGAAGCTTTTCGATCTTGTGATCAAGGCGACCTATCTTGGTTTCCTCGAACTCGATTTTGCCCCAGCGCTGGTCATTATCCTCGCACATCTTCTTGACAATCTCTACCACCTTGGACCGACCTGCCCAACCCGTTTTCTTGAGCTGTTCAAATCCACCACGGGCGGCTGCAGCTGCAGAATTGGCATCATCGTAGACACCATGTCTGCCTGGCTTGGATTGTATTGAAGGTGCCACGACCATACCACCGGATGCCTGAAGTTTACTTAGAACTTCAGTCACCACGCTACGGATTGCGGCTTCTGTCATTTGACTCATTTAATTCTTCCTCGTAAAGGATTTAACTGTTTCTTGCCTCGTACGTTGTCTCACCCTGGATGCTCACCGTGTCGACGATGCCAACAATGGCAGCATCTACCGGCACTGCCTTCAGGCCATCAGCCTGTCGCGCGGAGCTTCCCTGAGCGAACATGACCAGTTCACCCTCGCCAGCACCCAGCGTATCAATCGCCACAATGGTGTTGGTACCGGGTTTGAATTGGCTGGGGTTTTCCGGGTCCGCTAACATTGGACGCACCATAAGAAGCTTTCGCCCCGTCATGCTTTCGTCCTTCTTCGTCGCAACGACGGATCCTATGACTTTCCCCAAGTACATCGGTCTTACTTGGAGGTTTTCTTGGCAGGTTTTGAAGTGGTCGGTATGACTGCGGAGACTTCATCGTGCGGACGTGCGATCACGTGAGCACTGACGACTTCACCATAGTTACCAGCCGATTCAGCGCCTGCTTCAATTGCCGCCTTAACGGCTGCGACGTCACCTGTAATGGTGGCACTTACCAACGCGCCGCCGATTCCCTTTTTGGGACCGGTCAATTCCACGTTCGCTGCTTTAAGCATTGCGTCAGTTCCCTGAACCAATGCGATGAGTCCTTTTGTTTCCAATATTCCAATTGCTTGATTTGCCATTTTTCTAATTTGTTAAATTGTTTTGTAGTGAATTAATAATACTTCAGGATTGAATAAACCGGGAAACCTCCCGGGCGATAACGAGTTCCTCATTGGCCGGAATGACAACAACCTTCACCGGTGAATCGGGTGTACTGATGACTCCCTCTTTTCCTCCGGTTACGGCCATATTGGCATCAGAGTCAAAATGCACGCCCAAGTCTTCCAGACCGGCACACACTTTCGCTCGTAAGAACGCGTTATTTTCCCCGATGCCCGCAGTGAATGAAATCACGTCCAGTCCGCCCATTTTCAGCAGGAAGGATCCTGCCCAATGGCGTATCGAATCGATCAATACATCTACTGCCAATTTGGCATCCTGGTTACCACTCTCAGCGGCAGCGATCACATCACGCAGGTCGTTGCTAACTCCAGACAGCCCCAAAAGGCCGCTTTCCTTGCACAACTGACGCTCTGCTTCCTCAACGGACAGTCCCAACATCTTGTTGACGTAGGGTATGGCCATTGAGTCGAGATCTCCGACACGATTATTCTGCGGTAACCCACCCTGCGGTGAGAATCCCATACTGGTTCCAACGGCGATACCATTCCGAATACCTGTTACAGAACTACTACCTCCTAAATGACAGGATATCACCCGGAACGGAGTGCCGTTAAAATCTGTGGGACCATCAACGTAGAGTTGCTGAGCACGCTGAGCCACGTCTTCGCGGTTCAACAGCT
>JAUVDD010000179.1 GCA_030595525.1 Puniceicoccales bacterium | reverse complement strand
ACGCCGGGGCTCAGCTCGTCCTTGAATTCGAATATGACTTCGTCCCGTGAAAGGGCGCGGAGCGGATCCAGTACGAACTGCGGATTAAAAGCGACCGTGATTTCCGGTCCATCATACTCGACATTCAGGGAAACGTTGGATTCACCAAATTCCGGACTCTGGCCAGTTACTTCCAGAACATTCGCGTTTACATGAACCTTAACCGAGTGGTTTTTCTCGCTGGTAACCAAGGCGGCCCGGCGAACACAATTGGCGAAGTTTTCGCGGTTCAGCTTAAGGTGCCGGTCGTTACCCTTCGGAATAACCTGACGATAATTTGGATAGTTGCCTTCAACCACCTTCGAAACGAGGTAGATTGAATCCACCAGACCCGAGTCGCCGGATTCTTCACCCGAAGTGATTTCAAATGCGACCTGTCGGTCATTGAAAGCTATACGGACATTGTCCCCCTTTCCGAGAAGGCGTTCCACTTCGTGGACTGTCTTGGCAGGTAAAATCAGATGACCCGCATTTTCCTCAGAAACCTCGACATCCTTTGATACAACAGCCAAACGGCGTCCGTCGGTGGCGGCCAGGGTGAGCTGTTGGTCTTCAAAATTGAAGAAAACACCGTTCATGATGTAACGGGTCTCGTCGCTCGACTGGGCGTAGGAAACACTCTTTAGCATGCGCTGCAGGTCGTCCTGCCTCAGGAGGTAGCTGTGTTGGTCGTCAAAGCTGGGCAGGGGAGGAAACTCGTCAGCGCCAATCCCCATGATACGGAACATGGAAGATCCGCTGGTGATTTTGGCCTGATTATTGGAGTAGGTTTCTATCACCACTTCCAGGGAAGGCATTTCCCGGATAATGCTGGCCAGCTTGCGCACCGGGAGGGTCAGGGAACCCGATTCAGTGACATCAGCCTTAATTTTGCATCGGATACCCAGATCCAGATTTGTGGTGGTTAGGGATATCTGTTCTTCAGCAGCTTCAATCAGGACGTTGCCCAAAATCGGCATGGTGGCACGTGTGCCAACGACATTAAGAACCTGCTGCAGGCCGTTCGTAAAATGATCGCGATTTATTTTAAATTTCATGGAATCGATCGATCATTGTGCACAGTTACAATCTGTGGCAATGCAAAATGTCGCCGGAATGCGGGTAATCGTGCCTTGTTTTGTTTTAATCGGTCACACTTGCCAAATTCATTCGGAACGTTTTACCTGAAAGCATAATGGACTCCGATAACGCCCAGACACTGTCACGCCGCGCTCGTGGATTATACCAGGTGACCTTCAGCGATCACTCAATGCGTGAGCTGAACAAGCTTCCGGTTGAAAGCCAGTTGGCGCTGGTGGACAAAATTTCCAACGTCACCCCCTCACAATTATCCGAACCAAACGAGGCCATCGGGAAATTCCACCGCAACGGAATAACCTATTACCGTGTCCGGGCCGGAGAGTTCCGGTGTTACTTTGAAGTTCGCGGTGAGATTCTCTACTCCCATTTTATTCTTGGGAAGAACTCGCTCACGGATTTTATTTACCGGAACAAGCTCCCGGTCACTGATGAAACCATGGTTGAACAACATCAGTCTTTCTGGAAATACCTCGAAACCCTCAAGAAAACCCCCGACGAGTGAGCGATCCGTTACCGGAAGAATCCGTCCAGGTGGATAAGCAGGCGCAAGAAAGCGTCTATCTGGACACATCTGATGCGAGCAAGATTTATTTCCTGCCCAATTTGATGACCGCGGGAAACCTGTTTTGCGGGTTTGTGGCGATAATCCGCTGCATTCAGGCAAAGTTCACTGAAACAACAGATGGGGTTTCAGGGGATTTTCTCGAAACCATCGCCAAGACTCCGACGCAGTTGTACGAGCAGGCGATATGGTTTATTCTGGTGGCAGTGATTTTTGACATGCTGGACGGGCGGATGGCCCGGATGACGCGTAAGGAATCCCTTTTTGGAAAGGAATTTGATTCCCTGGCGGATGTGGTCTCTTTTGGTCTGGCGCCCGCCTTGCTGGTGTTCTTCGTTTTGCTAAGTCCCACCGAGGGTTTTCCGCTGGTTCGGACACTTGGTGGCCTTGTGGGGTTCTTCTATTTACTTTGTGCTGCCGTGCGGCTTGCCCGCTACAATGTGATTACAACACCTTTACTCCCACACGCAAAATCCTTGTCAACGGATGACTTCCTCGGACTTCCGGTGCCGGCGGCGGCGGGAATGGTTTCCTCAATTGTTATGGCATTAAACCGCTTTGACCTGCCAGCAGGGGCGCTTTTTCTGCCCATATTGCTGATCCTGATCGCCTTGTTAATGGTTTCGAACGTTCGGTATCCGAGCCTGAAAACGGTAGGTTCCAACACCAAGGTGGATGTGCGCTGGTTCATTTTCCTGTTTTTTATTTTTACCGCTATTTTCCTTTTCCACTACCTGGCTATCGCCTGCGTTTTTCTTGGCTATATTTTCTTCGGACTGGGAAAGCACTTCTTCCGCAAACGGAAAAAGCGTAGTTAGCGACTTTATGTCGTGATTCAATAAGGTAGAGGATGAATAAAAGCTCTTGCCAAAATGAACACAAAGTTACTACCAAAAGGAAAGCTTCTATTAACCGGATTCACCTTGTTTTTTGTATTACTGACAGGTTTTGGCGACAAATCTGCAGAAAGCAAAAAGAGCAACAACTCCTTTGAACAAGCGCCCGAGATTACTAAACATACACTATGGAATCGTGAGCCTGCTCAGGATTGGATCTCCGGATTTCCGGTGGGTAACGGTCGCCTGGGATCCATCATTCAGGGGTTTCCAAATGATTTGTTTATAATTAACGAGGATACGCTCTGGGAATCACCCAAGCCACGAGATATTCCCGGTTCGCACCAGCATTTGGAAGAAATCAGGCACTTAATCGCCGAAGAGAGCTACGTCGAGGCCGAGGCGCTGGTGGAGGGGAAGTTTCTGACCCAGAGGGGGTCATTGGCCAACCGACCCCTGTGCAAGCTGCAGTTGGAGCTGCACCCTGATCAGAAAACAGAAAGCTACCAGCGGTCCCTGGACATGGCCACGGGAATCACAAGCGTCGTTTACGAAAAAGACGGAGATATCTATCGGCGAGACCACTTTGTTTCGTTCCCTGATCAAGTTTGGGTAATGCACCTTTCTTCAGACGCAGATTTAGGTTTTAAATTAGATGTTTCGGGTTTTACAGAACTGGAATTCAATCCCGAAAAGAATGTTCTCTTCTTTAAGGGCGAAACTGAACCAGGCGGCACTATATTCGCTGCTGCTATCCGCGTGGTCAGCGAAAAGGGAGGGGTAAGCTATGGGAAAGATTCCATTAGCGTGAAAGGAGGAAACTCAGCAGAAGTCCTACTGACCGTGGGCACGGACTACTATGGTGATGATCCTATGGAAATTTGCAAATTACGGATGGAAGAAGCCTCTCGAAAAACTTATGACGAAATAAAGGCGACACATGTTTTGGATCATCAGGCACTGTACAACCGAGTCGATTTGCAGTTGGGAGAAACTCCCTCACTTGACGAACTGTCCACAGGTGAGCGCATAGCGAGGCTGGAGCAGGGCGGAACCGATCCATTTATTGACGCACAATTTTATCAATTGTCCCGCTATCTTATAATAGTATCCTCTCGTCCGGGTGATATGCCGGCACACTTGCATGGCCTTTGGATAATGGATTTCGCACCGAAGTACAACTGTGCCTATCATTTGAATGTTAACATCCAGATGAACTACTGGCCCGCCGAAGTGGGCAACTTATCTGAGTTGCATGTGCCGTTTTTCGATTTTATTGACGCGCTTCGCGAAAACGGGCGGATCACCGCACGCGAACAATACGATTGTGATGGTTTTGTGGTCCACCACAATGTTGACGGAAGCCTTGTGACTGGACCATTTGGCAAGGCCCAGTGGGGATTCTGGCCGATGGGACACGTTTGGGCATGCCAGAACCTCTGGGAGCACTACCTGTTTACCGGGGACAAGCAGTTCCTTCGCGAAAAAGGCTACCCCATCCTGAGGGAGGCGGCTGAGTTTGTTTATGACTACCTGATGGAAAACCCGGAATCCGGGCAGCTCATCTTTGGTCCATCCACTTCACCTGAGAATTTCTACGAGACCGAGGACGGCCAAACGGCGCGTGTGATGACAGGCATTGCGATGGACCAACAGCTGACATGGGATCTTTTTACCCACTGTATCCAGGCGGTCGAAGATCTTGGGCTGAAGGATCCTTTCACGGATAAACTATCAAAGGCACTTTCGAGATTGGAGAAGTCTAAAATCGGTGAAGATGGCCGCATCCTGGAATGGCGCCGCCCGCTGAAAGAGGCTTCACCGGAACATCGCCATTTGTCGCATTTGTTTGGTGCATTTCCCGGGGACCAGTTTACTCCGGAACACGAACCGGAATTATATGCTGCCGCCATCAAATCACTGGAGGCGCGTATTAAAGCCCGCGAATTGGTGGACTTT
>JAUVDD010000361.1 GCA_030595525.1 Puniceicoccales bacterium | reverse complement strand
GGCGCTGGAATCCATTAAGTCGGTTATGAATCCGGATGGTGTCCTGCTGGGATCTGTTCCTGGAGAGCGAGACGTTAGTGATGACAACGAATTCCATCTGCAATATTTCAATCGGCAGCGGCTGGAAACGATATTGCAAAGCCAATTCTCAAACATTCGGATATACCGCCAGCGTTATCTTTTAGGGAGTGCGATTGAGGATCTGGAGACCGGTCAGAAACAACCGGTTCAAGGAGAGAACCTGTCGGGGATCCGAGTGGATTTTGGTCGTTCGCGGGAATGGGCTGACACCTATGTGTTTATGGCGTCGGATGCAGAGCTACCCGACAGTCCGATTGTTGCATCCGGTCTTTCCAGGCAAGCTTGGGTCGGAGAATCTGAATCTGCAGACAAGGCTTCCGCTGAATTAAAATCCGTTTTGGCCAAGTTCCAGGATTTATTTAGTGAACACGGTGAGTTACAAAGAAAATTCACCAATGTTTTAGGTTGGGGAAAATACAACTATGCAAAGGCCAACGGCAATGAGCCCGAGGAACACTATGTGGAGTCCATCGAGCAGGCTCAGTCATCGCGGGAATTGGAGTTGCGTGCTCAGGTGAAGGAACTTCAGCGTGAATTAGAGTCGCTTAAGAAGGAGCTGACCAATTCGGAAAAAGACGTAGTGGAAGATACCTCGAAAAACCGCGTTTCCTATCAAAAGACTTTGAATTCATAATACCTTTCAAAATGATAAACCCTCAAGTCTCGATCATTACCCGGACCAAGGATCGCCCCGCTTTTCTTAAGCGTGCGATGCGTTCTGTTTTGGAGCAAAGCTATACGGGTTGGGTTCATGTCATTGTCAATGATGGTGGCGATCAAGCATCCGTAGATTTGTTGGTGGCGATGGAAGAGGAATCTTATGCCGGGCGGGTAAAGGTCATTCATCACGAAGAAAGCCAAGGGATGCAAAATGCCTCCAATGCCGGATTGAGAGCGATGGAGAGTATTTATGCAGTCATACATGATGATGACGACAGTTGGCAGACGGATTTCCTTGAAGTTTGCGTCGGCTACCTCGAAAAGCAGGGTCAGGAGAGTATGATTCAGGGGGTAGTTACCCAAACGACTCAAATTCTTGAGGAGTTATGTGTAACCGGTGAGATTCAACGAATAAGTGAGCTGCCCTACTATCCCTTCACTCACGTAGGATTAAATGAGATGCGCGAACGGAATCTGTTCGCACCCATCGCTTTTCTTTACCGAAGGGCGGTTCACGAGACCATCGGTTTCTTCCGACAGGAATTTGATGTCCTTGGCGACCACGATTTTAATTTACGGTTATTAAGAAAATTCGAAATTGGAGTCATCTCATCATTCCACGCAAACTATCACTGGCGCCACGGGAGCCAGGGAAATACCGTGACGCGGGCGAGGAGTGTTCACCGGGAAATGCTCAACCGGATGCAGAACACCTATAACCGAGAGCTTCTCGATAATCCCGGGAAGGCGGTTGGCGACATCGGATCGATCGAAATGCCACCCCCGGATGGACCCAAAATTATTTCCTTTAAAGCGCGGAATCCTGAACCAGCGATGCCGCTTCCCATGCCGGATTTCTTGAACGAATTTGATTTTGACGTGCTCTCGCTCGACATTTTCGACACGGTTTTGAAACGACGGTGCCACCGCCCAAAGGATGTTTTTTCTCTATTGGAAGAGCGAGCTGACAGGGTTTTGGGATTGCCGTCGATTCCGATCGCCCTTGCCCGCGCGGAGGCTGAACGCAAAGCCCGGAAGTCTGTTGGGAAAGAAGTAAAACTTTGCGAAATTTATGATATTCTGAAGAGCTATTGCCATCTGGATCAGGCGCAAGCTGATGCCTTGATGGCGCTGGAATTGGATATCGAGAAGGAAATGCTGTATGCGGATCCTCGCTGGGCAAAACTATATTGCGACTATACAAAAGCAGGTATCCGAATAATATTTGTGTCCGATATGTATTTGGACAGCGAAACGCTAACTGGATTGCTTGCATCAAAAGGATTCCCTGATGCGGAAGTACACGTGTCCTGCGATTACCAATGCAATAAGCATGATGGAAAACTCCAACCGGCGGTAGCGGAAGCAATCAGTGTGGATCCGGAACGCATCCTGCACGTTGGGGACAATTTTCATAGCGATTGTATCCGGACATGGCAGGCAGGATGGCAGGCTATGCATTGGTCGCAGGATTTTAAATACATTCCGTGGTTTGCCCAGGTGGATCCTTATTATCTGAACGAATCGGACCTGTTGAGTACCCGTATTATGGGAGAGGTTGAGAGACTCGGAATGGATCCGGAAAATTCAAGTGACTCCCTGATGGAAAAACTGGGACGAGAAGCAGCGGGACCATTATATTTATCGTATATGTTATGGGTCCTCAATGAGGCAAAAAAGGATAACATCCGAAAGATTATTCTACTGGGAAGGGACGGCTATTATTGGAAGAAAGCAGTAGAAATTCTTGGTGAGCATCAAGACTTTGGCGTGGAATCCGTCTATCTTCACTCGTCAAGAAAAGTACTGAATTTTGCGTCCTTCCGATCCCTTGATGAGGAAGCTATAGAATTCCTGCTCACTCCGAACCCCGCGCTGACTGTACGGGACTTTATTGGAAGGACTGGAATAGATCCGGAAAATCACCTGAAACAAATCAAGCAGGCAGGATTCACGGATCCCGACGAAGTGCTGACGACGCCAATGGGGGGAAATTTCCTGGAAGCAACAATTCACGGGCAGTTGCGAAATTTGTTTTTATTATTGAAACCCCAACTGGAGGAACAGTTTGCCGGTGACCGTGATGGAGTGCTGAGGCTGCTCAAAGAAGCGGATTTTGATCCATCAGATTGCGCG
>JAUVDD010000230.1 GCA_030595525.1 Puniceicoccales bacterium | reverse complement strand
ATCCTGCCTGTTGGCGGGTTCCTTTATTAGCCAGGGGGAAATCCTGGTAAACGTTAGCGCCAAGGATCCACAAATTCTTGGCCCGGATGATTCCTACTCGGTAGATCTCGGCGACCATTTCCAGCTCTACGGTGATCCCGGTCCGGTAGCGACATTCAGTCTGCATATGCCGGTTCAGACCGGCTTCATTGACCTGATGTACAAAACCACGGGTAACAATACTCCGGATTACAATCCAGATGGTCCTACCTTGGAGTTGATGACCTACGAGATGGCAGACGGGAGTGAATACACTCACCTGTTCGATTCCCTGGCGACTCCTACAAACTTTGTCTGGCAGGATTATTCTGTGAATTTCCAACTACGGGGAGACCTTGCCCCAATTGCTGTCGGGAACTTTATCCAGTATCTTCTGGATGATTCCTATGATAACGTAATTGTTCAACGGAGTGAAATTGGCGTGATCCAGATGGGTGGTTACCGCTTGAGTGATTCAGAAGACTATTTGCTTCAGGCAATCGAAAGGAAGGGCACCATTCTCTTCGAGGAAACCATCGACAACACCCAGGGAACCCTGGCCATGGCACGCGGAGATTTTATTGATAGTGCATCTTCGGAGTTCTACATCAATCTGGTCGATAACACCGAGGTTCTCGGAAAAAATTATTCAGTTTTTGGTGAGGTCATGGACTTCGATACCAATATGCCCATTCTTGAGGAAATGGGAGATGCTTATCCCTGGAATCTCGGATCCTTTATGGGTGGTGTGTTCACTACGACTCCCCTTTACTCACCTTTCTGGCTGGAACCGGAAAGTTATCTGAGCATACAAGATATTTCGGTTTCTGAGGGAACTCGCACTGGCGTCAGTTATTCCACCGAATTCGGCGACTTGGACGGCGTGGAAGGAACCACCGATGAGGAAGCTGCTCACCAGGCAGTCTGGGACATTGCCATCGATGGATCGCAATTGAATATTTCCCGCCATGATTCCGGCATAGCACTTCTTATCGTTAAAGGAACATTTGGTGAACAGGAAAGCAGTTTTACCGTTCCTCTTACTGGTTATAAGCCCGAGGCAATGGTGGCATTCCCACAGTCTAACATTGAGCAGGAAGGCTATCTCAACAACGCTTGGTATGGTGATTTCAAAGCGGAAACCTTTCCGCAGATTTTCCATGACAATCATGGCGAGCAATGGGTCTACTATACAGAGGATGAAGACACCGGTGACTACTCTTTCTATATCTACGATATCAACATGGTTTCATGGGTATACACAACTCCGTGGCATTACCCATATATGTACGTTTACAGAACGGGCCACTGGTTGGGTTATGTTTTGGGTACAGGTAATGCGGACGACGAACCCAGATTGTTCTGGGACTTCGATCAGCAGAAATGGGTGTACACTAATTCTCCCGGTTCCACCGCCGAACTTCCCTGAATTCTGCTCGCAAGAGCTCTTCCATTTCCTCTCTAAGTGATGCTGGAATTCGGTTTATGGCATCCTGTAAGGGTATCAGCTTTTGTTGTTCTACAACAACTGGTGCTGGGGGTTCCTCAATTACGGGGGAAGGTTCAGGAGCAACAATCACCTCAACTGTTGATTCAGCCACTGGCTCTTCAACAATATCCGGCTCTGGTGGAAGTTCATCTTGTTCCTGAGAGACTTTTTTCAGAATAATCGGTCTGATCTCCAGACACTTGGACGGAATTAAGCTTTTTTTTTTCCGCTTTCCTCAGGAGCTTCTTTGAGTCCCTTCAATTCGCGGATCAGATTATCGAGGGCACGTACCTGACTGGCTTCAACGGCCCTTAACAAGGCCACTTCAAAGTTAACCTTTTCGGAAAGGCCCTTCTGCAGCGCAATCTCACTCTGTTGCAGAGCATCCAGCATTCTCAAGAGGGATTCGGACGGCAGGGATGCACCCAGCTTATCAGAAGTTCCACCACCTTGTATCGCTTCCATCAGGGATTCTCGAACGAGTGTCTCCACATCCTGCAAGACTCGATACAAATCGCGTCCTTCCGAGCTGAAGGTCTCAACCAGCTCAACCAGCTTAGGATAATCGCCTGTGCCCATGGCATTCCCGAGCGCCTGAATACGATCCGGACCTACCAAACCATAGACGTCCAAAACATCGTCTTGGGAAATATTCTCCCCACAAAAGGAGATCATCTGGTCGAGAATTGATTGAGCATCCCGCATACCACCACTGGCCAGACGGGCAATCGAGTACAGGGCACCATCAGCAACTGTCACCTTTTCCGATTTGGCAATCTGCGTAAGCCTCTCTACCAGGACTTCCACCGAAATCGGACGGAATTCAAACCGCTGACATCTCGAAATGATGGTAGGAAGGACTTTTTGCGACTCCGTTGTTGCGAAGATGAATTTCACATGTGCCGGTGGCTCCTCAAGTGTCTTCAACAACGCATTGAAAGCAGATGCTGAAAGCATGTGCACTTCGTCAATGATGTAGATCTTGAAGGTGCACTGCGCAGGTGCGTACTGGCACTCTTCGCGAAGATCACGGATCTGGTCGACTGAATTGTTGGAGGCACCATCAATCTCAATTACGTCCAGACAGTTGCCATTCATAATGGACTGACTGATATCTGATTTATCAGATGGATCGATCTTCGGTCCGCCCTCTGCATTGAGTGCTTTCGCGAAAACACGTGCGGTCGAGGTTTTGCCGGTTCCTCTTGGACCAACAAACAGATAGGCGTGGGCGATGCGCTCAGTCTCAATTGCGTTCCTCAAGGTACGGACAATGTGATCCTGTCCCACGATATCCTCGAATCGCTGTGGACGCCAGCGCCGCGCAATAACTTGATAATCCGCCATTCTGTTGTCGTTAGAAAAATTAAAAAAGAGGGCCAGGCACCCTACGGCACATACGGGTTCCGGCTACCGTTGCTACCTTCCGGTCCTGGCGGAATTCACCACCCCACATTGCATAGGACCCGGCCCAGTCGTCACGTTCCTTCATCCCCACTTACATTTCAACCCTTTTTTCGGATTAATCTGCATGGAGTTATTTTAATTCGACTTCAACCATCAGATCCGCGGCCAGTGATTCCAGATTATCCTGCAAATCATCCACACTCACACCATCTGGGATATTCAATCGCGCACGAGCCTCGAACACAGGTGTGCCGGACCACGGAGCCGCTTTCAGACCGGTACTCAGCTCCTCAACATTGGCACCACTCTTCTGAAAGACATCAAAGATTGAGTGCACGATACCGGGATGATCCTGTCCGGAGAGCTCTAGCTCCGCCACGGAACCTCCCTGTGTTTGCTTCTGCAGTTCGGCTGGTTGGATCGAATATTGATAGCCAACCTCCTTCATGAATCGGAAAACTTCTCCCCCAAATGAGGAAATGCTCTCCTCCGGGAGCGCTATTCTCAGGATACCGGAAAAATACCCACCCATGCGCACCATACGGCTGTCCAGCCAATTACCATTGTTTGCTTCAACAACGCCTGCCATCCGGGCAACAATTCCGGTATGGTCGGGGCCGATCAGAGTTAGCATCACTTCTTTCATGAAGCTTATTGAAAGAATCCGTGATTCTTTTGGCGAGCCCGCTTTCTAATAAGTGATTTTGGAGTGCTGCGACATGTCGCAGCTTTTAAAGGCGGTAGCATGCTACCGCAGTCCAAGGGTATAAAAGCTCTCTACGAGGTGATTTGGCCTGCCGTGATCCCGCGAAGGCGGGACGAATGGTGGGAGGTACTGG
>JAUVDD010000070.1 GCA_030595525.1 Puniceicoccales bacterium | reverse complement strand
GGAAAAGCAACAGGTTAGTATCCAGGAAAAGGCACTAATGACAATCGCCAGCTCGGAAGAGAATGACCATTTGGTTGCCTTGACCTCGGGTCAGTGGTGTGGACTGGACTTTGGACATACTGCTGAGAAGTATTCAAAATTCGCCTACTCATCCTACTTCGGATTCAGTGTATCACGGGAAGCGACAGGACTCGTCAAGGGTGCCTATGATTCCATGCTGGCACTGAGTGACGGAAACGATCATTGGCGGGTGCGCAGGAAATGTGAATCAGCGGAAATTGTTGATGGCGTAGTCATTTCAAAGTGGAAGCCATGGGATGATGTGGAAATTGAGACACGGCTTGAGCATCATTATCCGTGGCATATCCGAACACATGTCATCAATACAGGACGGACTCTGGAAACCGCAGAGGGAGGATTCGCCGCACCACGGGAAGATGGATTGGCAGCATTGAAGGAAATGCCTGGAGAAGGTGCACAAACAGCCTTTTACAAAGGTAGTGGTATCCTAAACGGGGAAGGGGACCGAGCAGCTACGTTGATCGAGCCCTTGCCGAATACGAATTTGATCCATCCTAGAACGGTTATTCCCATGCTTGTAGGGAAATTGGAACCGGGGGTGCATAAACTGGTATGTGCGGTCATGGGACAACCATGCGAATCCACTGTTCAAAGCGATTGGAACAATCCGCCTATTCAAATTAACGTGAAACGCGAAACCGATCTTGAGCATTTATATGGAGAAGATCAGGGTTAACCGGAATCTTATTTTTTAATGAAGCACAGCAAACTCCTTCTCGCATTCTTGAGTTGGGTTTTATTGGCCTTATGGGCTTACGGAAAACCCAACATCGTCATCATGTATGTGGATGATTTGGATTTCGACCAAATCTCAGTATACGACCATAAGGAGTTCCCTAGTTACACGGGAGCGATGGAGACGGGTAACTTGAAGCCGCTCTCTCCGGTGACTGCCAGTCAGAATGGTCGTTTCCTGAAAGTCGGTGAAATGAGTTGGTACAAGGATCCTCGCATGCTGACTCCGAACGTTGAGAAACTCGCCAGCAAGGGGGTTCGTCTGGATCGCTTCTACCTGACATCATCGACTTGTACACCGAGTCGCTATTCACTTTTAACAGGTCGTTACGCCTCGCGTGCACCGATTATTGTTGAGGAAACACCATCGAACGAAGCCCCCATCATTGCATGGAATTCATTCCTTGATCCGGATGAGAGCAACCTGGCGAAGGATCTGAAAGCAGTTGGGTACCAGACTGCCATGATCGGCAAATGGCATCTTAGTGACTACGATACGGAAGGTATCGATTTTTCCACCGGATATAACAACCATCATGCTGAAGCCGGAACGGGCGGCAACCTGAGACCCTTCCAGTTGGCGGCATCCTATTTCCCGCCGACTGCGGATTATGGTGATCCCGGCGTACAGAATGAAGTTGCCCGTGTCTATGAGGCGATGCGGCAGCAAGTGCAGAAAGTATCCGGATTCGACGTAGTTGACCGTCTTTACTTTGCCAACATCGGGGGGATCCCACTTCCCGAACATATGCGGGTGCATAACTTGGAATGGCTGACCGAAGGCGCTCTTGATTTTATCGACAATAACAAGGACCAGCCCTTCTTTCTCTATTTCTGTTTAACGGCTCCCCATGGCCAGTATTTTGAGGACTGGATGCAAAAGGACTGGCGGGCAACACCTGCTGGCATGTTGAAGAAACGACCCAAGGGCATGCCTTCACGTGAGAGCGTCCGCCGTCGTGTTTTGGCGGAGGGTCTTCCCTTGCAAAATGCCATGGCTACATGGATAGACGACAGCCTTGGTGCCGTTCTTTCGAAACTGGAAGAAACCGGCGTCGCGGATAATACCATAATCCTTTTCCTTTCCGATCATCAATCCCGGGGGAAGCTGACGGTTTATGAAGGCAATCACGCGCCGGGAATCATTAGCTGGCCGGGGCATGTGAAACCGGGATCGGTTGAAAAACGCATTGTATCAAACATCGATCTTTATCCAACTTTGATGGACGTTGCCGGCGCCCGGATGGATCCTGAAACAGTGATCGACGGCAAGAGCCTGGTTCCTGTCTTAAAAGGAAAGAAGGTCGGGAACTGGAGAGACAGTTTGCTTTTGGAAACTTCCTACAGTCGGGCAGTCGTTACCAAAAACTGGAAGTACATGGCCCATCGACCACCTGTTGAGGTATTGGAAAGCATGGCAGCAGATTTTAAGAGTCCCCAGGCAGCAGATGGACGCCGCCATGTTGGCTGGTCGGGTCGTACTACAGGAGCTCCCAGCGGAATGGGTGTGCGGTTCAATGCAGACCAGGATTTCCCGAATTACTTTGATCCGGATCAGTTATTCAATTTGGAACAGGATGTTTTCGAACAACAGAATTTGATTTCTGACCCGGAACATAAGGAAGTGTTGGATGCTCTAAAGAAGCAATTGGATGCGCACATTGAGCAGCTTCCGCACGTGTTTGGGGAGTTCGGGAAGAATTAAGAATTTTCATTTAGGGCTCATGGAGTGAGACGTACTTGATTTGTGTCGCCTGTGAGTTGAGCGTTTACGCTCGAAGACCGTCGCCATGTCTGGGCCTTCGAGGCTTAAAGCCTCAACTTCATAGGTGTTTGTCCTTCGGACCTAGACGCTTAACTCGTAATTTCCTATGGCTATTTCCTCAGCACGAGTTCCTTCGTCAGGCCATGCTGGAGAGTGGCTTCTATAATTGTATTGTCTTCTTCATGTACGATGACAATTCCATCGATTTTGCTGACCAAGGACCAATTGCCCTTGAGGATTATTCTCGCCGTATGTGGCTCAGCTTCCGCCTGGAGAATATCGGTTGGCATGAAGGACATGTTGTGGCCCCATTTTTTCAGTCTTAAATCCGGATCAGCAACAGATAGTCTCAGCCTGTCATCCTGTTCGCGGGTCATGATCAACAATGGCGTATCGACCGCATTAACCGCTCCTAGACCCTTGAATCGACCTGGTTCGAAAATGGCATAAGCAGTGAGCGTATTATGTTGTAAGATGTGAGCATTTGAATCCTTTTGAAGCACCTTGAATGGTACCGTTGGCACTTCTTCCTCCGATTGTACGGCAATCATGTATTCGTAGCTTTCACCGGATGGTGCCTTGCCATGGTCCAGCCACGCACGGACATTGGGACCGCTGTTTTTGACCAGCTTCGAAGATACACGATTGTAGGACTCCTGAACGGATTTAGTCATCTTGATCCGTTGACCGTTTGGAACAACATAAGCATTCCCGTTAACATCGTGAAGGACACCATTATTGATTTTCGGATCTATCGCATCGGAAGTATTCTGGAACAGGGTAGTGACAGTATTGAATCGTGTATCCGTATTCTCGATACCGGTTCCCAGACAATAGATTTTGTTCCCGACAAAGAAGTAGCTCTTGGTGGCGCGGAATGAATCATCGAAAAGAATCCGCTCATCATCCGGAGCAACGGTGTCATGAAGCTTCATGGAGAAAAACCCACTCTGACCCAGTTTAACTCCACCAACGAATGTTTCGTCAGTGAAATTACGGTGCTTACACTCCAGATACTTTAGAGTCGCAACATATTTGAAGATGGTTTTCTCGACAGGAATTTCCTTTGTGGTGGCTCCAGGCAGGAAACCCCAGTGGTAGCCTAGGTCCAGATTCTGTGAGCTGCCAAGATAGCCATTCTCAGGCAGGATATACATGGCTCCATGGCTGATGTAGCGTCCCAGATCATTCTCATGTTTGCTACCGCTCTCAAAATCCCAGATGTACTGACTCCAACCACGAACTGCGGCCATCCAGTTACCACGTCGGTGGGTAGAGTGGGCGGCATAGGGGAAAGTGTAGTGTCCATCCTCCGGTCCAGTCTTTTTCAAGCCAGCGGAAGCAGCCGCTTTAGCCATTTGCTCGGCTGTGCCCAATGTTCCCGCGTAAGTTAGTCCAGGGAATCCAAACTCATTGAGTTCCGGAGAATACAAGTAGTTGAACTGCGCTTCCATACCTTCCGCAAATGCAAAAGCCGGCAAGAGATGCGTGTTCAATGCTGTACGGGTCTGGATGCGGCCACTCACGCCTGGATGCAGATCATACTTGTTGGCCATCTGCATCTGTGCCTCGAGGGTTTCATGGAGGATTTTTTTCGAGTTAGCTGACAGTTCATAGGCAGTTCCATCGAGCAACCAGTCAACCATGACCATTGTTGTTACCATGGAAACACCATAGGCGCTTTGGTAAGCTGACCTGTGGTGGTAAAGGGAGTAGTCTGGCTTGATTGTGTCGGAATATCCCGGTGCAAAGCCGCAGATCTGGTTGAAATACTTCAGGAGCCCCTTCATTGCACCGGCCTTTTCCGGCCCATCTTCCATGAGCAAGACAGACAGGAGTTTCGGCAGAGCGCCTCCGCGAACCAAGTCCGTGTTAACTCCTTCATTCTCAGGCGTGCTGTAGGCTGATCCCAGCATGCTGAACCAGGCAAGCGTTTTTGATTCGCGTTCGAGGCGATTCGATTCGGCCAGTTCATTCCTGATCAAGGCAACCGCATTGGCATAACCATTTACCCGGATCATGTGGTCAGTAGTTCCCAACGCACTGCCAACAGCCCATCCCTGGTCGTTGAAGTAATCGAGAACAGTCAAGAGCTTCTCTAACGCTTCCTTATTGCCGGTTAACCGGTATTCCAAGGCAAGTGGAAACATGATCGGCGCACCCTGTTCCTGGAAAATCATACCTTCCGGTGTGTTGTGTTCATCCCGACCAGAAAATAATGGGAGACCATTGAACGCACCATTACTTTGTGTGATGTTCAGTAATCGGAACTTTTCCGACGCAATTTCATATTTTCCCCGCAGCTGCTTCTTGAAGTGATCCATCCATTCCGAGCGAGCTTCATCGGATCCTAGCACGAGAAACTCGTAACGTTCCTCCAATGTCTGAAAGGCTTCTTTCTCGTTTTCCCCGAATGGTGCAGGGGTAATGTTTTTCAACCCCTGATCGTATTCCAGAAGCCTGTAGGAATCGTGACGCAAATCATGTGGCTTATTATTTGTGACCTGATAATCAGAGTGCCGCTTTAGCGACATGTAGGAAACAAAGTTCATCCAGTCGATGTACAGCTCCCCGGAAGATCCTTTTGCTGGAACCAACGCCATAGAGTGCATGTCCTCCTTGCCGGAATAATCCGCTACCTTGGCGTCCTGGTTGAAGTGTACCCAAATCGCTCGCCAACCACTAAAGTCCAGATTAACCGGTATCTTAAATCGGGGATTGCTCAGGACCGTCTTGGCATCATGCCCAACCTGAATGAACAAGCGGGCACCCTTGAGCGGCTTCTCGTTATACATCCACAGCTTGACTCCGCCTTCCATTCCCGGAGCAACATACTTGCGTTCGAAATTCTCTGGACTGCCACCTTCATAGGCTTCGCATGCCTCAGTAATTCCGACTGGGTCATTCAGGAGAAGGTAACCTCCATTCTTCCAGCTCCATACACTGGATTGTTTGCCTTGCTTGGCTCTTTTTGAGCTGATCGAAACGGATCCGTTTACGGCATTCCAGTTCTCGATTTGATTCGCCTTTTCAAAATCGTGAGTACCTGTTGCGATCTTCTCGGCATATTCATTGAATATCCCGGCGAACGAAAGAAGTGGTAGGAATGTGAGGAATAATGGGAGTTTTTTCATTGAATTAATAGTTTTTGGCGGCTTCGACTTTTTCTCTCCAGTAAGCATTCCATGGGAATGAGCACAGGCTGCTCATCGGTGCCTGGTCTGTTGGAATGTATTGACTGAGTTTATCACGGACAGATTTTGTATCAGGAGAATTGGCCAGATTGTGCCATTCGTTATCATCGTTTAAATGATCGTATAATTCCTCTGATCCATCCTCGTAGCGAATGTATCGATACCTTTCAGTTCGAACCGCAGTATTGTTCATGCCCCAGAATGTGAGAGCAGGATGATTCCACTCAGTTTCAGGGTTGCTGAGAAGTGGAACCAAACTACGACCGTCGTTTTGAGGATTTTCCGGCAGGCCAGCCAGTTCCAGCAGAGTGGGGTACATGTCAATCAGTCCAGCTGGGCGCTCGCAGGTACCACCTTCGGTGATGCCCGGTCCCGCGAAAATCAGCGGCACCTGTGTGGACTCCTCATAAACAGTCATTTTAGCCACAATATTCTTTTCACCCAAATGATAGCCATGATCCGACCACAGAACGACAATTGTATTGTCCGCATAGGGGCTGCTTTCCAATGCATCCAGAACGCGCCCCAACTGATGGTCGACAAATGTGACGCAGGCAAGGTAGGCGTGTACCATTTCCTTCCAGAGACCATTCTCGATGAGCCATTCGGTTGAAGGAGTTGGATCCATTGTGTGGATGATTCGACTAATCGCCGGTGCGTCCGCGAGGTCATCCTTTAAGTACGGTGGGGTCTCAACCGATTCCAGATCGATCTTATCGAACCACTTTTTTGGCACATACCATGGTACATGTGGACGATTGAATCCGACTGCCAGGAAGAATGGCTTGTCGTGGGTTTTCGCTAATTGGTCTACTGCGTAGGATGCCACGTGATAATCCGGCATCTGAAAGTCGCTATCAGGATACGCACCCCAATCTGTTCCGGTGTTCTCAGATTTGTACTTGAACCGCTCGGCAGGTTTTGGACCAAAATCCTTGTATCCGCCATAGTCCTCGAGCAGGTCGGCACCAGCTCCCATGTGCAGGAGTTTGCCTGCTCCCATGGTCTTGTATCCGTGCTGCTTGAAAAAATGGGTCATCAAGGTTGAGTTTTTGGAAGCTTCACTGGCTTTCTTCAGTTCGTCATCCTTTACATGAACATAAATTCCTGATGTGGCAGGATTCAGGCCGGTGAATATGGAGGCCCGGGACGGACCACACAAGGGGGCCTGACAGTGAGCATTGGTGAAGCGCGTTCCCTGTTCGGCCAACCGGTCAAAGTTCGGCGTAATGGTCTGGGGATGTCCTCCCAGAGGCGATACCCAGTCGTTCAGGTCGTCCATGGCGATCATCAGGATGTTTGGAGCGGCTGTCGCGTTACTCAGAATACATGAAAGAGTAAATATTAGAAAAAAGTATATTCGATTATTCATCATTGTGATCGTCCATTTTCGGGTAGTTTTCTCCATACAACAGATTCCATACAGAACTGACAATTCTACTTTGTAGGTAATTTAGTTACTTTGTTAAACGATAATCCCAGCTGAGAATGCATCTGAAACGCCTAGGTGCGATCCCTGCCGGGATCGATTACAAAATTACCATACATTCCCCAGGTGTCGTCGCCCCCGCATGCGCGGACCTCCTCAACCTGGATCTATTATATTCAAATCCCTGCTGGGATTTCCTGATCTCACTCTGGGAGAGCCTGTTGCTTAAATTTTGGCCATTTTTTGAAATTGTTCTTGAAAAGAAAGATAAAGCACACCAAAACGAAAGAATAACGAAAGCTAAACTAAATACTTTAAGGTAATATCAATGGTACAAATAACTTCCAGAGAGAAGGAAATCCTGCAAATCCTGTCCGATGACAGTAGCAAGACGGTCACCGAAATGAGCGAGATCCTGGAAGTCTCAACCGTCACCATTCGCAGCAATCTCAAGTCACTGGCAGAAAAGGGGCTAGTTGTTCGGACACATGGAGGCGCTTTACCGGCATTTCACCCTGCGATTATCGAGCGTCAAAAGCATCATGTTGAAGAGAAGGAG
>JAUVDD010000305.1 GCA_030595525.1 Puniceicoccales bacterium | reverse complement strand
ACTGATGAAGATTATGTCACCAGCAGCGGTGAAACCTTCGACCTTGTTGTTCGGCTCCGCCACATGGGCGGTGACACGATTCCCGGCTTGGAGGCAAACCTGGAAATTTTCAGTACTAATACCGCCTACGCCTCTCTCTCCGATATCACCCAGCCGGTTAATCTGAATCCCGGAGAGGAAACCACATTGTCATGGCAAATTCAATACAATGGCAGCTTCAAGAATGACAATGCCCGCTTCTCTCTTGCACTGGCCAGCAGCGCTGTCAATGATCAAACTTTCAACAGCAACCCCCTGGACATTCCGATCCTTGTGGACCCGAGTCTATGGGACCAGGATGAAGACACGATGGATGATTCATGGGAGCAAGCCAACGGATTGGATCCCACCGTAGACGACCGCGATGGAGACATCGATAATGATGGCGCCAGCAACTTCGTTGAACTGAGACAGGGCTTGATGGTGAACGATCCGGACAGTGACGATGACGGCCTGAAGGACGGGGAAGAAATTTCGCCAGGTACTGACGGTTTCCTGACTGACCCATTGGATGAAGACACGGATGGTGACGGAATCCTGGATGCGGATGATCCAAGCCCGACCGATGCGGCAGACGTGGATCCCGAACCGGCGCCTCCGGAACCCAAAGTCGCGTTGAGTAACAACTGGGTTGTACTCAGCCCCGATGCCCCGGTTGCAATCGTGGATGTCTTCAATTCGGGTGGTGGCGATTTGCTATGGGCGGGCACTTCTGGCGATCCGGACATCATCCATGTGTCTCCTGAAGATGAACCTTTCGAAGGGGACGGCTTCCTCATTGTCAGCATGGCAAACGGTGCCCCCATTGATTTACTTACCAATGCCTTAAGCACGCAGGTTTCAGTTCGTGACCGAATCGGTGGAATTGCCGATGAAAAGCTGCTTGAAGTACTCGTCACGGATGATGAGATGCAACGCCTCTTTCAGGATATCCCGGATGCAGGCAATTGTAGCCGAAGCAGCTGGTTTGGCCTCTACGACCGTGAAAGCCTTGATCCTTGGTGGTATCATCAAGAACACGGTTGGATGGAAGCTTACGAGAACAGCCAGAACCTCGGTAATGCTTACTTATTCGATGTTCAACTCCAGTCCTGGGTGATGACCAACACGGATATCTATCCCTTCCTGTATGTATTCAAGAGCCACCAAGCTGTAACGCCAGGATGGGTTTATTACATTCCCGGTGGAACTCCCGGAAATCGTGATTTCAGGACCGTGGACAACATCCCGATACCGGATTTCGACTGATAGAGGGTAAAGGGACTTTAACAGTGTTTTTGGTGCCGTTAATCAGCTTCTAACCAAAATTGTAATGAGCACTGGTCCCTTAGAGGTTTGTTTACCCCGAAAAAACGCTGTTTAAGCATGCAAAGATTAGGGTACATAGTCGTATAAAAGTGATTATGAACGACTTGTATTGGTCCGACGATTATCCCCCGATTATCTATGTGGATTAGTCTCCTGTGAATTGGTTAACAGGATAGAGATAGCCTTGCGCTTGGATGAGGTATTATATTTGCACTTGCGTATTCAAGTACGCATTTCAAAAATCTCCTAAGTTGATGTCAATCAGCACTAATCCTAAAAGTGAAGGGTACAGGAGATTGGTGTAATGAAAATACAAGTATTTAATAAATGTGTAATTGCTTTTAGCTCAATTACACTTGCCCTCAATTTATTTGCTGGGATTCCCAAGGAAGTAGAACTTTCCAAGGCTGAATTGCAGGATAAAATCAAAGGCGGTTGGGCCGGGCAAACCATCGGGGTGACCTACACGAAACCCAGCGAGGCTAAATTTAACGGCACGATTATACAGCCGTATGTCCAGTTTGAGTGGGGCGAAGATATCGTAAATCGTTTCATGCACAACGATGACATTTATATGGACATGACGTTCATGGAAGTCATCGAACGCGAAGGCATCGATGCTCCGGCTGAATCCCATGCATTGGAGATGGCCCATAGAGACTACAACTTGTGGCATGCCAACCAAGCGGCCCGCTATAACATTCTTAACGGCATCATGCCGCCTGCATCGGGGAATTGGAGAAACAACATTCATGCCGACTGTATTGATGCGCAGATTGAAGCGGACTTTGCGGGAATAATGTCGCCGGGCATGATCAATGCCGCGACCGAAATCACCGACACCGTTAGCCATATCATGAATTGCGGTGATTCCTACTATGGCGCGGCCTATGTGGCGGGCATGTATAGCCAGGCGTTTGTTTCGGATGATATCGATTTTGTGTTGAACGAGGCGCTGAAAGTTGTCCCGCAAAAAAGCCAGTTTCATAAAAGCATGAAGCAGGTTATCAAATGGTGTAAACTCCATCCGGATTGGCGCGACACCTGGTTCGAGGTCCAGAAAAGCGATTGGTCGCAAACCATGCACTGCCCGCAAGGCGTTTTTGAAGCATTCAATCTGGATGCCATTAACAATGCGGCGTACATTGTGATTGGGCTCTATTACGGTGAAAAGGATTTCTTCAAAACAATGGAGATTTCCATGCGTTGCGGACTGGACTCCGACTGCAATCCTTCCAATGCGGCTGGCATTCTGGGGACCATGATCGGGTACAGCAATATTCCAGAATATTGGCTGAAGCCGCTGCAGAAGTTTGAAGATGTCGATTTGCGTTATACCACCACCTCCATGAACCGGGCCTATGCCTTGAGTTTCAAGCATGCCCTACAAAACATCGAGAAGAATGGGGGGGAAGTCAGGGGTGATCATGTGTTGATTAAATACCAAAAACCGGAGGTTCTCCCTTATGAAGTAGCATTCCCGGATATCTATCCGGTCAAACGCTACGAATGGAAGAAAGATAAAAAAGGAAAATCGATCCGCACCTATGGCAAGCCGGTTAAGTTTACCGGTACCGGTTTCGCGATTTCCGGCGTTGTCTGGTACAACGGAATTTGGAATAGCAAGCTCGAAGTAGATTATGTAGCTGAGCTCGAGGTATACATTGATGGGAAACTGGATACCATTAGAAAGCTGCCGGCCGCTTTTCACAGTCGTGCCACGGAAATTTGTCTCAATCTGGAGCTACCGAAAGGCGAGCATGAGCTTCATCTGAAATGGCGCAATCCGGTCGATGAGGCAGATATCCACCTATGGGAAATGATCATCTATTCGGACGAGTTGTTGTACTACAAACATCAGTAAGAAGGAA
>JAUVDD010000403.1 GCA_030595525.1 Puniceicoccales bacterium | reverse complement strand
GTGCAATATCCATCAAGGACTAACCTTTTCCCATTGTTATAGATAACGGGTTTCCAGTAGGTACCCTCCTCGTCAGGAGGCTGTCCGATTCCTCCTGACTTATGGTAAAAGGTTTCCTCGAATCCATGATCCTGAGGACGGCTTGGATAATTGTCACCCAAATGCCATTTGCCGAATATGCCTGTACGGTAGCCAGCCCTGCTCAGTATTTCAGCGATAGTTACTTCATCCTTCGCTAATCGGGTAGCACCACGTGATGTATGAAGAATTCCAGTACGTTGGTGATAACGACCCGTCAATAGGCTGGCCCGCGTAGGCGAGCAAAGCGGACTGACATAGAAGCGCGGCATATTCAGTGATTCAGCAGCGAAACGGTCGAGAACGGGAGTATCGATATCCGGATTTCCGTGGTAACCCAGATCGTAATAGTCCTGGTCATCCGTAATGATTAGAATTATGTTCGGCCGCTGTGCC
Organism: Puniceicoccales bacterium; assembly: GCA_030595525.1. Classification (GTDB taxonomy): domain Bacteria; phylum Verrucomicrobiota; class Verrucomicrobiia; order Opitutales; family Oceanipulchritudinaceae; genus Oceanipulchritudo. Next base: position 2,161 of record JAUVDD010000403.1, on the reverse strand, counting down.
GCAAAACCATTCACTGCCAGCAATACCCCAAGCAGATACCATAACATCCTGTTCATAATTACTCTTCTATTTTACCGGAAATTCCGGGGCACCGTTTTCAATAATCAACATCCACGCCTCCTTTGCCATCAAGTCTGGATCATCAACCACCTCATCTGGAAAGATTACTCTCAGCTCTCCATTCACAGACTCCCACTCGAGGGATCCTGAATGTCCAGCCAACAAAATTCCAGAACCGGATTTTGGAATGAAACTTGGAAGATTCACCTGTTCTCCAGGCCATTGGGTCATGAAAGCATATAGTGTTTTCTGGTCTTTGCTCCGGGTGTAATAAATGCCCGTATCTTCGTCATTTTCCAGTCCTTCACATGACCGCGTTTCGTAAATTCCTTTGCCATTCACTTTGAGCCATGCACCGAGTTCCTTGAAGAAGGCAAGGACCTCTGGATGAAACTTACCATCAGAATCCGGACCAAATCCTACCTGCATGATTCCCCCGTGAGAACAAATCTCGATTAACTGGTGAATAACTTTTTTCGTATTCACCTCTTTCATGTCGGGCATATATCCGGGATGTCCACTGGTTCCGCCAATCTTACTCCACGGCTTTCCTACCGGGTACCGATGAAAGGTAAGTTCATCCTCACGACCAGAATCGCCCGGAAAAACGGGTCTTCCTCCTTCCGGTGTAAAGTGATCCCCATATGCGCCAATTCCCCTTCTGCGAATCATCACCTCAGGTTGCAGTTTCCTGACCTGCTTGATTGTCGCCTTCATTTCCGGCCATGCCTCCATGGGCAGGCCATGGTCAAGTGAAAGGATATCTATCTTCCCGTATTTGGAAGCCAGCTCCGTTAACTGGGCACGATACCTTCGCAGAGCACGTTCCCAGCCAATTGGGTCACTTTCACGTGTATATCCCGGATCCCGGAAGATGTTGTGCTGCCCAAAGCGGAAATCGTAGTCGTTCCAGTCCGGGTTGGAAAAATAGACACCGACTCCCAGCCCTGCTTTACGCATCTCCTCACAGAATCCCTTCACAATGTCCTTTTTATAGGGAGTATTCTCAATGCTGTACGGAATCCTGATCTTTTCATACTGGACGGTTCCATCAGGTTCAAAAGTTCGCTTGAGGGCATTTACTTCCGTATCCGTATGAAATATACTGAAGCCGTCATGATGTTTACTCGTGAGCACGGCGAATTTTAATCCGGCTTCCTTAAAGAGCCTTGCCCATTCAGCAGGATCGTAATCCACCGGATTAAAGTCCTGATACATCGTGGAGTAGTGCTTCATGTATTCGACGTACTCATCGTTGCTTGATCCCGCACTCTCCGGATATCGCACCGAATCATTCTGGACCTGACCCTTTTTATACCACAATGACCATGAAGGATTCGATCCATTCAGGCTATAAACGCCCCAGTGAATCCGAATTCCGATTTTCATGTCCCTGAATCGCTCCATGGCGGCTTCCGAAGCATGGTGATAATCCGGATCCACTTCCTCAGTCCATGAGACCATTTTGGTGCGTACCCACTGGGTTGTGTTCTCCCCTTTGAGCTTTTGCTCCAGCGGGTTTCCGGTAATCACATCTTCTTTATAGGTGATATCAGGAACTTCGGGCAGGTTGGTATCTTCCTTTCTGCATCCGGAGAATACAAGGAGTAGAAGTATATGACTAATAATAATTGGGCGTAACATGAGGTATCCACCCTTCTATTAGTCTGTGTTGCTATTGGGGTCTATACAAAAAGTCGGGAAGCCCACATCCTTCCCAGATGACTATCTGCCATGCAGATGGTCATCATAAGACGAGTAGTCGCAGATCTCCTTGTCGTCGAACCAGAGGCGAATTTCTCGTTGGGCATCATCCGCATCTGCTGATGCATGAACCAGGTTGCAAATCACGTAGTCACCAATCGGTTCATGACTGAAGTCACCACGAATCGTTCCGGGATCAGCATCGCACGGTGTTGTCTTGCCAATGATTTTCCGAATACGGCTGATCGAACGGTTACCTCCGATGACCATGGCAACTACTGGACCAGAGGTGATGTAATCGATCACTCTCGGATAAAAGGATTTGCCCTGATGCTCTGCATAATGCTCTTCAATCAGGCTTCGTGGCGGCGTCATGAACCGCATGGCATGAATTTTC
>JAUVDD010000297.1 GCA_030595525.1 Puniceicoccales bacterium | reverse complement strand
GGAAACCACTTCTGCATGTCTTGTGAGAAAAGTGGAATGTGTGAACTACAGGCCTTGGGATACCGGCTTGGGATTACAGCTTCCCGGCACGCTTACTTCTGGCCCAAGCGGGAACTGGATGCTTCGCACCCGGATATCTTCCTTGATCACAACCGTTGCATTCAATGTGGTCGTTGTGTCCAGGTATCCAAGGACCTCGACGGGAAGAATGTCTTCCAGTTTATCAATCGCGGGTTGGAGCGCGGGATTGGAATTAATGCCAAGGCGCGACTAAAGGATACCAGCCTTGATATTTCCGACAAGGCGGTCGATGTCTGCCCCGTCGGAGCGATACTGAAAAAACGCGTCGGATTCAAAATGGCAGTTGGTACCCGTCCATATGACAAACATCCGATCGGACATAAAATTGAAGAGAAACATGTAACCGTTGAAGCCGATTAACAAGGAGTTCTTAAAATGCATAAACCTAAACTTGCGACTACATCTCTGGCCGGTTGCTTTGGCTGCCATATGTCCATCCTCGACATCGACGAACGCATACTTGACCTGATCGAGCTGGTGGATTTCGACAAGTCCCCTATCGACGACAAGAAGCGATTTACCGGCGAGGTGGATATCGGCATTATCGAGGGCGGTTGTTGCAATGAGGAAAATGTTCACGTTCTCCAGGATTTCAGAAATCACTGTAAGATTTTAATTTCCCTTGGAGATTGTGCCACGATGGGAGGGATTCCTGCCATGCGCAACACAGTACCGCTGAAAGAATGCCTGGATGAGGCTTACTTGAATGGACCGTCAGTATATAATCCCTCGAAAATAATTCCCAATGATCCGGAAATTCCATTGTTGCTAAACCGCGTTTTCCCATGCCACGAAGTAGTGAAAATCGACTACTTTTTGCCGGGTTGTCCACCACCGGCCGAAACAATCTGGCAAGCCCTTACGGCCTTGTTAACAAACAAGCCGTTGGAGCTGCCATACGAATTGATAAAGTACGATTAAGGAGAAGTGAATCATGGTTGCACCCGTTGAACCGAGAAAAATAGTTATTGAGCCCGTTACCCGGATTGAAGGTCACGGAAAGGTCACCATCCTTCTTGATGAAGATAGGAAAGTGACACAGGCACGGCTGCACATTGCCGAGTTCAGGGGATTTGAAAGGTATGTGCAAGGCAGACCCTATTGGGAAATGCCCGTCCTGGTACAGCGATTGTGTGGAATCTGCCCAGTCAGCCACCATTTGTGTGCAGCAAAGGCCATGGACCGTATTGTCGGTGTGGACCAGTTAACTCCTACCGCAGAAAAGGTGCGCCGTCTCATGCACTTCGGACAAATGTTCCAAAGTCACGCCCTCCATTTCTTCCACCTGTGCTCTCCCGACTTGCTTTTCGGATTTGATGCGGATCCAGCTATACGCAATGTCATCGGTGTAGCAAAGGAACACAAGGAACTGGCTGTCCAAGGTGTTATGATGCGCAAATACGGGCAGGAAATCATCCGCATAACAGCTGGTAAGAAAATTCATGGGACTGGAGCCATTCCCGGAGGTGTAAACAAGAACGTAAGTATTGAGGAACGCGACTATCTGCTGAAAGATATTGACCAAATGCTGGAATGGGCTCGTGGAGCCCTCAATCTGGCAAAAAATTACAGCCTTGAGCATTTGGAGACCGTCAAGGTGTTTGGCAGTTTTGACTCTAACCATCTCTGTATTGTGCGCAAGGATGGAGCAATGGACCTCTACGATGGAAATATACGCGCCATCAACAAGGATGGGGAGAAGATCTTCGATGGAGTGGATCCTCAAGACTACTTGGACTATATTCAAGAAGAAGTAAAATCCTGGTCCTACATGAAGTTTCCTTTCATTCGCCAGTTGGGTCCAGAAAAAGGTTGGTATCGTGTTGGACCATTGGCCCGGCTTAACGCCTGCGATTTTATCGACACTCCAGAAGCTGAAGCTGCACGCAAGGAATTCATTGGCGTAACCAACGGCAAACCGAACAACTTCACCCTCGCCTACCACTGGGCACGGATGATCGAGATTTTGCATTCTGCAGAAGTTATCCGGGATTTACTTAACGACCCTGATCTGCAAGGCGAAGATCTTGTCTTGAGTGGGGATCGCCGTCCAGAGGCGGTTGCCTTGCTCGAAGCTCCCAGAGGCACGCTTTTCCACCACTATGAAGTCGATGAAAACGATCAGGTCAAACGGTGTAACCTTATTGTCTCCACGACAAACAATAACACACCCATGAACCGTGCGGTCGAGACTGTCGCCCGGGATCACTTGCAGGACAAGGAAGAGATAACTGAGGGCCTTTTAAACCATATCGAAGTGGCTATACGCGCATATGATCCTTGTCTGTCATGCGCAACTCACGCGCTTGGTCAGATGCCGCTCGTCATCGAATTGAAGGACTCCGATGGACAACTTTTGGATAGCCGGGCCAAGGGCTTGAGCAATTCGTCATGAACAGGATGAATCCAACGGTTCTGATCATCGGGTATGGCAACCCTGGCCGTGTTGATGACGGATTGGGTCCCGCCTTCGCCAAGGCAGCTGAGGAATGGAACCTACCCGGAGTCTCGGTAGTAACAACTTACCAGTTGTCTGTCGAAGATTCGCATGCTGTTGCCCTGAATGATTTCGTTATTTTTGCCGATGCAACCGTAAATGAAACAGACGAATTCTATTTTCGAAAATTGAATCCCAACACAGAAGTGAGCCATACCACCCATCACCTTGAGCCAGCTGCCGTCCTTGGACTTGCCCATAGTTTATTCGATACAGATTGTGATGGATTTGAACTAGGTATCCGCGGATTTGCTTTTAATGATTTTGGAGAAATGCTCAGCCCTGGAGCAGAGGAAAATCTTCACGCTGCCCTTAATTTCATCAAGCGGCTGTTGAGCTTCGAAAACGGGCTTAATTCTTCGACTCTTGAACCCCACAAACTTATATCAAAAACATGAAAGACGATAAATTTGTAATTCTGCACATTGAAGACGATCCGGATTACCTGGACAGTATGCGACTGATCATTGAAAAGGGAGGTTACCATTTTATCGGAGCAAAGACCGCAGAGGATGGTATACGGCTATTTGAGCAACAACACCCAGACTTGATAATTGTTGATATGATGATGGAGGAGGTGGACTCTGGTGTTAACAGCGTCAAGGAACTTAAATTGGCAGGAAATTCAGCTCCTATATTCATGCTGAGTTCAGTTGGGGATCAATTGCAT
>JAUVDD010000286.1 GCA_030595525.1 Puniceicoccales bacterium | reverse complement strand
AGCTTCCGCCATTCGGTAATCATTGTGGAGAACAGGTGCTCGTATTGCTGGGCACGCTCCACAGTATGGGAATTGCTCTCACCTTGGTACCAGATGGCACCGCGCATGGCAATTGGTGCGATGGGAAGGACTCGGCCATTCCATAGGTTTGATGGTCGATGCTGTGCGGTCATCCGGTTGCTTGGTTGACGGGGCCTGTTGGGAGGCTTCTTTCCTGTCACCTTCGCTTCATTTACCGCTTCTTTCCACTTGGCCAGCTTCGTTTCATATTTGGCCACTTCCTCTTCGAAATTATAAGTGGCTTCGGTCTCCAACCATTCTTCATGGATATTCTTGAGGTCGAGATCAGCGGCAATGACATCCCTTGGAACCCATGCCTCCGCCGAGGATCCTCCCCATGAGTTTTCGATCACTCCAATGGGGATACCGAGAGTGTCATGCAAAGTTTCCGCAAATGCGTAGGCGACTGCTGAGACATTGTCGATCGTTTCCGGAGTGATCTCCAGCCAGACATCAGTGGTCTCATACTGAGGTTCCTGGCTGCCCATGTTTCTGACATTGTTGAACCGGATATTGGTTTTCCGATTTGCCGTAAGATTGTTGAGGTCGGAGTTGGTTGCCTTGCCCACCTGGAAGAACATGTTGGACTGACCGGAGGCAATCCAGACTTCGCCGAGAAGAACATCGTAAATTGTCAGGGTATTCTTACCGGAGATTGTCAGTTCATACGGACCACCTTCCGTCATCGGAGGAAGTGTGACTCTCCATTCACCCTTTTTGTTGGCTTTCGCCTTGGATGATTTGCCGGCGAGTTCAACTTTGACCGCCTCTCCGGAATCAGCCCAGCCCCAAATCTGGATCGGTTTCTGCCTCTGCAGGACCATATGGTCGGAAAACAGGGTAGGGACAGACACTTCTGCCAGAGTAACTGTTCCGGACAGGCCAATTACTAGAATAGCAGCAAGTACGAACGGGCGGGATAGTGCATGCAGAATCTTCTTCATGCTGAAGAGAAAACCGGCAGGGAAGATTTTGCCAACTTTAAACTGGGAAAGCTGTCCTAGCGATTACCCAGGCGAGCCCGCCCACGGTTGTCACGCTTGCGGAATTGGCCCTTGTACTGAACATTAGGACGCCCGTTCCTCATCGCACGCTGCCTTGCACCATACTTTTTCCCCTGAGGACGCCTGCTGTGGTGCGAAGAATGGTCGGCAGCTCTGGCATCATGAAATGGATGATCCGTATCGATATCGATTTTCTTGCCGATGAATTTCTCAATCTGGGCAAGTAATCCAACATCCTTGATGGTACAGAATGTAACAGCATTACCTTCGGCTTCCGCCCGTGCGGTACGTCCGATTCGGTGCACATAACTGTCGGCTGCTTCCGGTATATCATAATTAATTACCATCGAAATCGACCGGACATCAATGCCCCGGGCAGCAACATCGGTGGCGATCAGTACAGGTAGTTTTCCAGAGCGGAAATTGTTCAATGCCCTTTGGCGTGCTCCCTGGGACTTGTCCCCATGAATGGCATCGCTTCGGAATCCGTGCTTATTGAGCTGTTTCGACAGTTTTTCGCAGCCATATTTGGTGCGACAAAAGACAATTGTGGAATGTATGCCACTGCGATCTCCTTGTCCTCTTAAGTAGGCTTGCAGAAGCGGCATCTTGTTTTCCTGGGCCACAAAACAGACTTCCTGATGGATGCTATCCAAGACAGGTTTCTCCGGAGTCACCGAGACACGGACTGGATTAGTCACATATTCATCGGCAATTTTCTCAACATCTCTGGTGAGAGTTGCAGAGAAGAGAACCGTCTGGCGTTTAGGCGGAAGAGCTTTCGAGATGCGACGAACATCATGGACAAATCCCATGTCGAGCATGCGGTCCACTTCATCGAGAACAAGGAATTCGACGTCACTGAGGTCGATATAACCCTGTTGCATTAAATCCATCAATCGGCCGGGAGTGGCGACCAGGATATCGACGCCGCGTTCCAGATCCCTGACTTGTGGGCGTTGACTGACGCCTCCGTAGACGAGCGCATGTCTCAACCGCAGGTTGGATCCATATGTACTGAAACTCTTGCCCACCTGGATTGCCAGCTCACGGGTTGGTGTCAGCACGAGGGTACGGGCCCGACCTCGCCTCAGTGGCTTGGGGTTTTCGGAAATGTGGTGCAGGATAGGCAAGGCAAAAGCTGCCGTTTTGCCGGTACCAGTTTGAGCACATCCAATGAGATCGCGTCCTTCCAATTGAGCAGGAATCGATTGTGCCTGGATAGGCGTAGGTATGGTGTAATCCTGTTTACGCAATGTGCGTTGAAGGGATTCTGCCAGCGGCAGATCCTCGAATTTTATAGAAGACATAATGTATAGACCGAATGGTTTGGTAGGCTACCGAAGCATAGGTCATGAACGGTCTCCCTCGCGGGAACACCCCGCTTTGCAGCCGTGGACACTCCTCATTACTGAATGGCTGGCAAGCACTTAATGCATTTTTTTGTCATTTTCTGGCGAATTGCGTCTTTGGAACTATGGGATTGCCGGTCGTGAACCAGATCACTAGCGCTTGGATGATGGCCAATTTGAACCATGCTGATACACAGACCCCGCCTCACGGCTACCTGAAGCTGAAGGACTATTGGCGTGGGCGCTTTGGTGGCAGGGTTCAGAAAATCAGCCTGCATGCCGGCCTGACCTGCCCGAATCGGGATGGGACATTGGGAACCGGGGGTTGCCTATATTGCTCGAACGAGGCCTTCACTCCCGCATATTGCCACACGGGTGACTCTATCAAGGAACAGATTGATCAAGGACTGACATTTCAGAAGCGGCGCTACCCAAGGGCGGTTGGCTTTCTTGGTTATCTACAGGCCTATACCAACACATATGGCCCGATGGATGAGTTAATCGAGACCTACGAGACGGTTCTCGGCGATGATCGTTTGACTGGGATGGTAATCGGGACACGTCCGGATTGTCTCCCTGATAATCTGCTGGACTGGCTTACTGAAGCATCAAAAAGGAAGACCATCTATATCGAGCTCGGAATAGAATCTTTTTCTGATGATGTCTTGAGCAGTATGAACCGGGGACACTCTTTCCAGGATGCTGTGGATGCAATCCACCGGGTTGCGGACAGGGGGTTGCCCGTGGGCGGACACTTTCTGGTGGGCTTTCCGGGTGAGCCTTGGTCGCATTTCTTCGACTCAGTTGATCTCTTAAACTCCCTTCCGCTGCACAGTGTGAAGGTGCATCAGCTTCATGTGTTTAAAAATACGCCATTAGAGAAAATGTTCCTTCAGGATCCGGAT
>JAUVDD010000311.1 GCA_030595525.1 Puniceicoccales bacterium | reverse complement strand
CGATGGCTTTTAAATTCAGATCAATCTGTTCCGGGAGGGAAGGTGAGCGCCATGGACGATGGTTATACAGCAAAATATAATAGCGCCCGTCCTTAAGGCAGGCAATTGCACCAGCATTTGCTGCGGACTCTGCATTAACATCCACCTGCAGTAGTTCTCCGTCCTGCATGCGTTCCAGCAGCCCGATGACTTGCGTCCTTGGATGAAGGATACTCCTGGTTGTCTGGCCCCATTCGTGAACCTGCTGGATGTCCAAATCGTAAACACGTTCAGCAATTGCTGCATACCAACTGGCGCCCCATTCTGTGATATCCCCTTGGCCGCGATAATTGTGCTCATCTCGTAATATGGAGAATTCTGAGATTGAGATAGGTAAGTCCGTGAACTGAGGATAGCGTTCCAGTCTTTCTCTCATTCTTTGGATCGCCACATTGATGGAATCTATTGGCCGACCCACCTGACCATACCATGAGCATTCAAGGAAAGTCATAGCTGTGCCGGTTTCCCCCGTCCAGGTATTGGTGCCAATCGCACAATGATCAACAATGTCCAATCCCCATGGTTTTTGACCAATTCCGTTTACCCGGTCTTTATTTGACGGATTCAGAATATTCCCCGGCCCAATCTCGGCATTTGGAATGACAGAAAGTATCGCATCAACCGTGCAATCATAGTGTCGTAAATACTCTTCTTTTGTACCTCTCCAATGACCAGGATAGAGATCAGGCTCCGTGCCCACGCGAATCCGCCACTGGGAAACTGTGTTCATTCCGAACGCATCGACCATGGATTGGATGGCTTGCTGGATATAGGAATGCCAGACATTGAGATTAATAGCTGGTCGGGTATTGCCGTAGGTGGCCATTTCACCCGGTTCACTCATGGCAGTCGGGATATTGTCCAATACAATTCGCGGAGTGTATCCGGCATCCTGAATTCCTTGCAGATGCTTTATCAATCCGGAGAAATCGCACTCAGCTTCACCGTTCTTATCGATTCCTTTAAACCAGGCATTAAAACCATCCTCGCGACCTCCCAACATCCTGACACAGTTTACATACTTCATGAACGGCTTATCCTGCTTGGCCTTGGAAGCGTAGCTAGGATCGAGGAACATGTGCTGGCTCGTGTAGTTGTTGATAGACCAGAAATTTGTGCAGACTCCCTGATTCTGATTCCCATCCACGCTAATCGTCCTTGTTCCCGAACGAAGTTCATAGGGTTGAATGAAAGTCTTTGTCAGATGGATGCGATCGATTTCACCTTCCCAGACCTGTCCGGTTCGACGTGCCCCGACATAGCCAACAGAGGGCCATTGATCGATCAATTTTCCTGTTTGCCGCCCAGCGAGTTCATTGTCCAGTTCGAGATAGAAATCCACACGTTGACCATCAGCTTTCCAACTGAAAGTTGCTTCGTGCCAAGTACCGCCTTCCCAGTCGGTGGTCTCGCTGACATTGATCGAGTTATAGTGTTCCTCTCCAGCCTTATAAACGGCGGTCAGCCTACCTGAATTAGAGAACAATGTTACATGTACATGGGCTCTTTCGCCGATATGAAAAAGCGTTCCGCGATTATTGGTAGGCCAGTCTTGTGGGACTTGGAACCGAATGGTCAGGGTTCCTGATTCCGCAGATAACGCGGATTGTAATGGTACTTCAATTCCCTCGGACTGGAAACCGTCTGTGATGACCAGCTCCCCGAATGCTGACTGTACGAGCAAGATGGCTAAGCAGGCTGTTAAAAGCCCACAGATTGATAGACCAGGATCCTTTGGGGATTTCATTAACATTTAAATTTATTGTGGGATGAATCTTAGCATTCAGCTTGATCGGCTAGCTGCTGCCGTATCGAAAATCTCTTCCTTATTGATACCTGCTGCCCGGTACATTGCAAAGATGTTTTCAATGGGAGTTTCGGGAGGAATCGAATGCGAAGCAGCGAGGATATAGCCGCCTCCATCGGAGGTCATTCCCTCGATAAGTTTGGAGGTTTCACCATAGACCTGATCAGCGGTGCCGTTGGGCAACAAGTACTGGGTATCCACACCACCCATGAAGGAAATGTGCTGGCCGAACTCTTTCTTTAAATCGAGTGCATCCATATCAGGGCAGTTACACTGGACCGGATTAAGGACATCCATCCCGATTTCAATCAAATCGGGAATAATAGAATAAAGGGCACCACAACAATGATGCGCTACCCATAGATTGTTTCTCTTCCCAATATCAAAGAGTTTGGCCAGTTTAGGTTTAATCATTTCCCTCCAGCAGGCAGGGCTCATGATCATGGATTGCTGACCGGCCACATCATCTCCTGTCCAGAGCCAATCCAGTGGGTAGCGTGAAATAGCCTCTTCTGCCAGGGTAGCGGCAAATTGTAGTGATTTATTCAACATGATTTCAGAAAGCTCCGGTTCATCAATCAGATTCATAATTGTATCCTCCATCCCTTGCAATCGCCAGACCATTTCAAAGAGACAGGGTGATATGTCACAGCCGATGAAATATTCATCCGCATAGGGCATTAGGGGATCCATGTTCGACATCAGCTCGTCCATCTTGTGGATAGGATGCTCAAACGCCCGTATCGTCTCCTCGGAGGAATCGCGTAATGGGAAAGTTCTGATTTGATTAAATGCGCCTCCCTTTACCCATTCGATTCCCCAGTCATCAACATGGGATTCACCTTCATTCTCATGGACAATACCTTCCATCGCATAATTGTTCCCGACCCAGGTTTGGCGAATATCGTTTCCCATGACCTGTTCGACTTTGTCCACCGGGATTTCAAGCAGTTTACCAAGTGCTTTAGTGGTGTTTGGATGGAACCACATGTATATGGGAACGCGGTCCGTTGGTTGGCGTCTTAATGCTGCATGAACACGGTCTTTTGGAGTCATCTCAGTATCCTCTGTACGCTGTTATATTTCTTCCTGTAAGAAACATCAATTTTGTAAGTTAAATTTCCCGGGGAAGCCAGATACTTGAATAGTGTATCGTAAACGGTCGATTTGGAAAATTACCTCGGAATTCCCCAATTATGGATTATTGATTCGGTCACATCATGAATAGTAAGTATTTTTTATTGATCCTAATTCTGGGAATCACCCTTCCGGGATATTCCCTTGAGAATTCTTTCATGAATCCACCGGATTCCGCTAAACCATGGGTAATCTGGC
>JAUVDD010000178.1 GCA_030595525.1 Puniceicoccales bacterium | reverse complement strand
GGAACCATACCGTATGCCTGGCAGGTGACTCCCAACTGGCTGTGGATGGGACCATCCATGCTGGAAATGTTTTATGATCAGTCGACATCCAATGACTTGTTCATCGGAGGATTGTCTGGTCCAGGTTACATGTATGCGAAGGCAATTCCAGAGGAGCACCTTCCAATGGTCATCGATAAGTCGGTGGAAATGATGGAAACACTCGATTTAAGTGTGTTTGAAATCATGGACTATTCGGAAGGCGCCTCCATTGAAGGAAATCCAGACCTGCCGCATTCTGTGATCGATACGTATTTCAAGGGTATGCCGGATGTAATTGGCATAATCAACGGTTACGCACCGGCTTACACTTTTGCCAAAAAGGACGGAAAGGTCGTGATTTCATACGATTACTATATGTCACCGGACCGCTCCGAGGAAGAAGTTGTTGCAGATTTACGGGAGCTGGCTGCCATCAATGAGGTGCGGCCTTATTACCTGCTTATGCATGTGCGCCAATGGAGTGATATAACTCGGGTGAAGAGTATTCTCGATCAATTGGGACCAGTTTTCGAGATCGTTCCCCTTGATGTTTTCTTAAAGATGGCGGCAAGCAATACGACTTTCGAGGAATACACGCGTCCTGAAAATAATTAAACAAGCTGAAAGAGAGACTGGTCATGACTCAGAATCCGGCGGATGAAAACAACACCATAAAAAAACCATTACGCGTTGGTTTAATAGGAGTTACGGGTTATGCATATGCTTACTTTCAGGAGCTGCAGAAGCTGATAGACGAGGGATTGGTCGAATGGGGAGCTGTCACAATTATAAATCCCGATGAAGCCGAAGAACAGGTGCAGTTTTTCAAGTCCAATAATGTTCCTGTTTATGACGATTACCGTGAGATGCTCGAAAAAGAATCCGATCAACTGGATTGGATGTGTATTCCAACTGCAATAAGTTGGCACAAGCAAATGACGATCGATAGCCTCGACAAGGGAGTTCCAGTATTACTAGAAAAGCCGATGGCGCCCACCTTGCAGGAAGTTAAGGCAATTCAAGAAGCAGAACTCAGATCCGGCAAACCAGTTGCCATTGGATTCCAGTACAACTATGGCCGGGGAACTTCCGAAATTAAAAAGCGCCTGCTGGCAGGTGCCATTGGAGAAATTAAGCACATCGACTGTTTATGCCTCTGGCCGCGGGACTCTGTTTATTATCATCGAAACAACTGGGCAGGGAGTGTGCACGATGGTCATGGTTGGGTATTGGATTCGCCGCTACACAATGCGCTTTCACATCTTGTTAATTTGATACTATTCTTTGCCGGAAAAACCATGGAGGGCAGAGCGGATCTCCTGGATGTTTCAGCTGAATTGTACCGTGCGAAATGTATCCAAAATTACGATACGGTCCGATGTGAAACAAATCTGGATTCCGGGGCAAAGGCAACGGTGCTGTTGTCACACAGCTCACTGAGCAGCATAGCTCCCGAAATTCGTATAACTGGCACCAATGGTGAGTTTGTCTGGAGGTTTGGTGGTACCAATACTTTTGAGAATCCTGAGGGAATAGAATATCTGGAAGTAGAAAGCCCTCTGGCGGTTAGGGATTGCATGTTTAATGACATAGCTCGTTTTTTGCATGGTGATTCTTCAGTTCATATCTGTTCAACGGAACAGGCCAAAGGCGAAGTGAAATGGGTGAATGCTGTTCAGGATGCGGCACCGGTTCATGATATTCCAAGCAAGTATCAGAGAGAATTGCTGGGAGAGGAAACTGGAATTATCGACACCATTGAAAACCTGGAATATTTTGCCCTCCGGGCTTACCGGGAACGGAAGTCCTTCAAGGAACTGGGAGTTCCATGGGCGGTGGATCCTGGTTATTTGGATTTGTCGAATTACCATGGGTTCAAGGCGACACATGTTGCTGAATGTGCATCGGCAATAATTTAATCATCATCTTCCACTAGTTGCCTCGGACACTGCGCCGATAGTCAGAGGGAGGGATCCCTTTGATCTGACGAAACACTTTTGAGAAGTGATAAGCGTCACAGAATCCCAGCTCTTCCGATAATTCCTTTAAGTTGGAGTGTCCCCGGTAAATCATCGCACAGGCTTGGTCGATTTTTCGATTCCTCTGGAATTTCCCAGGTGAAGATCCGGTATGTTGATTAAACAGTTTCCTGAAATTCTCGTAATTTAATCCTACTTCCTGTGCGACTTCCTGGGGAGACAACCAGACCGATGATAGGGGCTCGCTGAGCAATCTCATGCTTTTGTTCAGCCAGTTGTCTTCAGCCGGAGATTTAATTTCATTCCAGATTGCCAGATCGATCAGAAATTGTGCGAACCGGCCAATTGTTTGTATGGCACGACCCGGATGCTGATGGATGTTTGGATGCATGATTGCTTTTAAGCGGTTCTTCCACATGTGAACAGATTCCACTTCCCAAAAGGGTTGCTTGAGGCAAATGCTGTTGGATTGTTGAAGTAGATCGAACTGTGGACCATCAAATACCACGTAGGATTGTGACCAGAATTGCCCGTCTGCGCTTCCGTAGGCATGTGCCAGTCCCGGGGTGACCATTATTATTCCTCCTTCCCGGAGGTTGGCGTGGTTGTCATTTTCGTCTGAATAGAAAACTTCGCCACTTGTAATCAGGACAATGGCATATTTTCCCAAAATACGCATTTTATTGCTTGGAATCTGTGATTTTGTCCGGAGATATCCACTCAACCAGATTGATCCAAGTGTACAAGAAATAGGCGTCTTTACCCAATTTTCGATGATGTGTTGGTTGCTTTGCATATATTTCCCAAAATATACATGTATTTTCCCATTTCACCTATTCAGATGGCAATCTTTTTCCGGTATATTCTAATGAATACTATTAATAATTCTACTTTAGGATCCTTATGAAAACATTAGAACAACCCCCACGCCTCTACTCCTATGATCGAGAACTGGATGACGGAACTGACAAGATCGGCTTATTAAGGGATTCATCAGACGCGGCCGAAGACTTTGAAGAGTTAAGAAGGAGAGTCGAAGAAGACGGATATCTGTACATTAAAGGCTATCTGGATCGCGAACAGGTTCTTGGCGCGCGTTCAAGCATAGTGAACAATTTGGCAGCAGCAGGAATTCTGGATGAACGACTTGATCCAATGGAAGCAGTTTGCAATCTGGGTTCTGATTATGGATTCAAGCCAGAAGTGGCGGACCAGAGCCCGGAAGTTCAGGAGCTTCTTTATTCGGGAAAACTGATTGAGTTTTACAGGAACCTTTTTGGTGAGGAGATTCGCCACTATGATTTCACCTGGCTGCGGGCAATGGGACCCGGGAAAGGAACGAATCCACATAGCGATCTTCCCTACATGGGACGTGGTACGCATCAACATATGACATGCTGGATGCCGTATGGAGATATTTCCTATGAGCTGGGTGGATTGATGATTCTTGAAGGATCCCACAAGCGAATGGATCTGCTCGAAAATTACGTTTTTCGTGACGTTGACAGTTACTGTGAAAACAAGCCGGAACAAAAGAAGCGGGCCGATGAGGGTGGATGGACATTTACGGGAACACTTTCCCGAAATCCACCGATGGTCAGGAACAAGTTTGGAGGCCGCTGGTTAACTTCGGAGTTCGAGGCGGGAGATTTACTGACTTTCGGGATGTTTCTTGTGCATGCCTCACTTGATAACAGGACGGAAAATCGATTACGCATTTCCAGTGACAGTCGGTATCAAAGGGCCAGCGAACCGATAGACGAGCGTTGGGTTGGAGCCAGTCCTCCGGGACATTCCAAGGCAGGCAAGAATGGACGTATTTGTTGATCAGCTACAAGAATTGGACACATGGAAATATCCGAAAAGTTTAAAAAGACCAATTCAACAACCGGTAGAATGGCGGCGGTACAAGAGATGGCCGCATTCCAGAGAATCCTGTTCGAGGTAGAGAGGGAGTTTGTACGGACTGCTACCACACTGGTAAGTCGTGTTGGAGATATCAACTTGAAGTACTTGTTGTGCCAGCACGTGTGGGAATCTGCTGGTCATGCACGATTCCTGAGAGAACGAGGCAGGGAGATGAGTGGATTCGGGACGGGAGATTCCGTGCGGGACGGCTTCCGGAGGATTTTCGAAGAAGCGGTGTTACCGGAAGATCCCCTCATCGCGCTAGCGGGTTTTTACCAAGTGATCAAGCCAGCCATTTTGTCAGCTTATCAAGAGTACTTGCGGTTAACCCATCATTTGGCCGATTGGCCATCCAAACATCTTGTTGAGGAATTTATTCTGGATGAGGAGCGGCATGCTTCAGAAATTGCAGCTTATTTGAAGGGAGTAGATGCGAAAGAGTGGGTGAGGCATTTGAATTGTGGATTATCTGAGCTGGGAGGCTGGTTGGGACAGGATCCCCGCGAAACCCTGCCGGATGGTTTTATCTGGCAGCATCAGATGGTGGCTTTCAAACATCCGCTGACCTGCAATCGAGGCGATTATC
>JAUVDD010000093.1 GCA_030595525.1 Puniceicoccales bacterium | reverse complement strand
GTTACATCCGCCGATCAGAAATTCCGGATACATTACGGAGCAACCATGGTTGAGTTGGAGAAACTGAATTAACAGAAAAACTATGACAAATACAGTGAAACTCATTTTAATGACCTGCATCTTGGCAGCATGGTCGGTCCCTGCAGTTGCAAGGTATACGGAGACCATGGATCCCAATGGACTTACGAAAAACCTCGTGTCCGATTTTGGTTTAAAAAATGACAACGCAAAGTCCAACCAGAGCAAGACCTTCCAGAAGGGGATCGATAGCCTGGCCAAGGCTGGTGGTGGTCGACTGATTGTCCCAAAAGGAACTTATCGTCTGGCAGGAATTTTGCTGAAATCGAATGTGCATATACTGATCGAGGAGGGCACGGTGTTTAAACCGTACTGGCCCAAGGGAACGAAGGCGGTGGTATTCCTGTTGGATGCGGAGCGACCAACGAATAAGAAAAAGATGACTTTGGAGCAGGAAATGGCCTTTATTGAAAATGTCAGTATCCGCGGCGTGGGTGGCCAGTTCACGATCGACTACTCAGACCGTGAGCGAAGGAATGGTGAGGGTATAAGAGGAATCCTTGGGAAGATGGTGAGGAACTTTCTAATCGAGAACGTGGATGTTAAAGACAATTATTCGGTTTACTGCGGCATCACCTTGACTCCTTTGCAAACGAAACGGGAAAGCAAGGATTGGCCGGTTTCACGCTCTACTGCTGGGACTGTGAGGAATTGCCGCATATTCAACGCCAGCCCAGGGTATGGACTGACCCAGTTGCACGGAGCACAGTCGGTGCATTTTGAGAACCTGTATGCCGGGGGAGGTGTGACGCTTCGGTTGGAGACAGGTGCAGTGGGCGATAAAACTGCTATTTATGACATCACGGCGAAGAACGTCGTCAATGAAAACGGCCGGTGTGCGGTCATGATGGGTCCCCATAGCGCCATGAACGGAATCGTGAAAATCGAGGACGTTATTTCCATCAGTAGTGCATTTGCGGTTTCCATCGGAAAAGGTGGTGTCAAGGAAGCAGAGCTGAAAATAAATCCGGATGCCACGGATGGAATTTTTGCCAAGGGAAGCTATGTGAAGAACATCCGTGCCGTGTTCGGGAAAACAGCCCAGGTAAAGACGCACGTGATGATGAGAATCCCGGAGGAATACTATGATGACCTGGACCTGAGATGGGAGAACAAATTCTTTGAAGGACCATCGATTGGGGCGGTCAAGGATGATACGGAGGGACATTACACGGTCATTATTGAGAATGTGACAATGGAGGGATTCAAGTATAACAATGACAAACTGATCTTGAAACCGGAAGATGCCCGCCCGGGGAAATGGGGACAGGAAGTGCGCAAGTGGAAAGAGACAAAAGGTCTTTAAGTTTTTCTGAAAATGAATAGGAAATTTCAAACTGTATAAATCGAAAGGTAGTCTAATGAAAAAATCAGGTGGAATCGTTTTTTGGTTATGGTTCGTTATAATCTCATTGTCTGGGACATCAGTTTTTGGCAACGGCTCGTTTCCCAAGGAACTTCTGGGATACTGGACATTGGATCTTTCCACAAATGAACCCGCATGGATGCGCATCGAAGAAAAAGAAGGTCAACCGATTGTCTATATGCGTGTACATGTTTTGGGAGAGGGACCCCACAAGGGTGTGAAGGTTGAAAATGGCAGGGTGGTGTTTCCCTTGAAGATTAAGCGGCAGGGAAAAGGTGAAGCATTTACTACTCAAAACATTGTGTCAGTCGGCCTGAATAACGGGAAACTGGAGGGTCTGATTGTCTGCGAGTCTACGACTGCTCCTTATAATCGAATCACTTTCACAGGTAAAAAAGTGCCACCCGTGGGCGAACGGCCTGATTTACCCGAGATAAGGTTTGGGAAACCGATTATCCTTTTCAACGGAAAGGATCTTTCGGGATGGCGTCTGCACAGCACAGACAGGGTAATCGGGTGGAGTGTGAAGGACGGCATTCTCGAAAACAACACTCCCAAGACTGATTTCGGTTCAACAGGTTCTTATGGAAACCTGGAAACGGAAGCTGTTTTTGAAGACTTCTATTTGCATATTGAATTTCTTGCTGATACGGGCCAGAACAGTGGTGTCTATCTTCGTGGGATGTATGAAGCACAGGTCGTCGACCGCGACAGCCGGATGCAGGGCCTTCAGGGAGTCGGTTCAGTGTTCGGGAGAGTGGCCCCATCAAGGAATGCGGCGACCGAACCGGGGACATGGCAGACCTACGATCTAACATTGGTTGACCGTCACATGACAGTGATCCTGAATGGAGTAAAGGTTGTTGATAATCAGCCCATAGTAGCGCCGACCGGAGGTGCGGTCGTTACAGATCCCACTGCACCAGGGCCGATTTTGTTACAGGGCGATCATACATCGATTAAGTACCGCAATATCTACCTTGCCCCGGTTATTAAGGATTAGCCATTAGTGAGGACAGTTCTTCCTTCAGGCGTTTTGCGATTCCAGCGTAATTGGGATCGTTAATCAAGTTTGTGAACTCATTGGGATCGGTTTCCAGATCATACAGCATGGCACCTTTAGTGCCCCCGTCCCATTCGGTATAGCGATAGCGTTCCGTCCGGATGCTGGTTCCTCCCGGCTTTCCTTGAGTCAGTACACGGATTTTACCTGGAATTGAGGGATCGTTAAGAATTGGCACAAGGCTTTCTCCGGATAGGGAGTACGTCGGCTTAATTCCAGCCATCTCACAGATGGTCGGATACAAATCGATGAGTCCACAGAGTCCCATGCTTACCCCGATTGAATCTGATCGCAGATCCGCGATGATCAACGGGACACGACTTGCTTCCTCAAAGAAAGTCGACTTGTGCCAGTGGCCATGTTCACCGAGATGGAATCCCTGGTCACCCGTGAAGACAACGATAGTGTTCTTATCCAATCCATTCTCCTTTAATCCCGACAGCAGTTTGCCAACTTCCGTATCTACGAAGTTAACCGCAGCATAGTATGCATGTGTATAGGCGCGTCCTGCCGAATCGGGAATGAAATTAAATGATTCCTCACGCAGATGGAAATTTGCCACAGGGATATCATCGCGGTCGCCTTTTGGGACAAGTGGCAACTCTATCTCCTTTTCGGGAATGGCCTTCCAGCTTGCCTTCGGAGCAACCATGGGCGGATGAGGACGATAGTACCCCATGAACAGCATCAGAGGTTTGCCTGTGTTGTCCGGATGTTTTTCTTCCATTAGACGAAGAGCTTCCTGAGTGCCCACACCATCTGCCATAGCCTCATTCGGGATGTCCGGATCCAGGTATCGGATTGCCACGCCCGAGCCCCGCGTGTCTCCATATCTGGTTGCAGTTTCGTAATTCTCCGGAACGGCATCCCATCCTGTATTGTTGATGGCGATATCCCATGCATCGTCATCGTCTTGTCCGGCGGTTCCGATATCTCCGGGTATTCCCATGTGGAAGATTTTGCCAACTCGTGCGGTGAAGTATCCTTCTTGTCTAAACAGTGCTGGAAGCGAGGTGACCGGTGTCTTGGATTGGGTTAGTTTTTTACTATTATTCGTAATACCTGTCTGGTACGGATACAAACCGCTCAGCATGGAGGCACGACTGGGACCGCAGGTTGCATACTGGGTGAAGCAGTTGCGAAAGACGATGCCTCGATCGGCCAGCTTGTCCAGTTGTGGTGTGCGTGCCAATTCATCATCATAGCACCCGAGTCGGGCACCCAGGTCATCCGCTATGATGAAGAGGATATTGGGTGGTGGTCCGTCCAGTGTATTGTCTTTTTCAATAGCTTGAATGGATACCGCTGCGCTTCCTGTCAGAAGAGTGGCCAGAATCATTAAACGATGCATATTCATAATTGCTCTTTCAGCTAAAGCCCATTTTTAAGTATTCAGGAAGTATTGCAAGCGGATCCCGAGCTTTGTGGAATGGGTGGCTTTACAACAAACACGGAATCGATAGATTCTTTGAGATTATGAGAAATATCATTACCTCAATCATTGCAGGAGCGCTGCTAATATTTATTTCTGGATGTGATTCGAAACCCAAATGGGTCTCCGTTTTCAATGGAAAGAACCTGGATGGCTGGACCGTGAAAGTGGGTGGCTCGCCGGCTGGTGTGAATTACAAGAACACCTTTGTCGCAGAGGATGGAATGCTGCGAGTGAAGTATGATGAGTATGAGACTTTCTCCACGGAGTATGGTCATATATTCTATAACAAGAAGCTGTCACATTATCGGCTCCGTTTGGAATACCGGTTCAATGGATCAAAGGTCCCCGGTTCCATGGATTTCACCTACTTGAACAGCGGTGTGATGTTTCATTCACAATCGGCGGAGAGCATGGCAGTCGATCAGGGATTTCCTGTAAGCATTGAAGCCCAGTTCCTTGCCTGCGATGATGTGGCGACCTGTGACAGAACGACTATGAATATCGCTAGTCCGGGAACCGATGTGATCCTCTCAGATGGTTCGACACGTACAAACCACATGACTTGGACCGCATCACCTGCTCACCACATGGATGAATGGGTACAGGTGGAGATAGAGGTGCATGGGGATCAATCCGTTATCCATAAAATCAATGGTGAAATTGTCCTCAGTTACAAGGGAGGGAAGATTGGCGGTCACCTGCTGCCCGAGGGTTATCCGTTGGCAGAGGGAACTGTCTTGAAGGATGGATACATCGCTCTTCAGGGCGAAAGCCATCCGGTTGATTTTCGGAACATCGAGTTGATGATCCTGCCATCGGACGGGGAGTAGTATCAATATATTGGAATTCTACTGAATATTGTCCAGATCCGGTCTTCCGGAATCCAATTCGCTCAGCATAACTGCTTTTAATGTGGCGACCTTCTCAGGATATTTCATTTCCAGATTATTTCGTTCCTCGTTATCGGTCTTGATATCGTATAGCTGGAAGTAATCCTTTTTACGATCAATCTCGATCAGTTTCCATCCATCCTTACTAATCAAGGCACTGCTTCCCATTCGTGTGTTGATGTTGTTGACGACAACAAATTCGTGGGACTGGATTTGTTTCTTTCCGAGCAGAGTGGGCAGATAAGAAATGCTGTCTTTTCCGGTAGGAGTATCTACTCCAATGATATCCGCCAGGGTGGCCATAAAGTCGTAATGCGCACTGAGGATATCTGTTTCCGTACCGGGGGCAATCTTACCTGGCCACCAGGCGATCAACGGGCACTGCATGCCTCCCTGATAACCACTTCGTTTCAAACCTGCCCGTGATGCTGCTCCATCAAACACATCTCCACAATCCGAAGTGCGCCACTTCTTGTCTGTAAGGTTGGTTTTTTCGCCGTTGGGAAATTCCTGTTTCCTGAACGTAGGCTTTGTACCATAATACATCTCATGACCGTTGTCTGAAGTAAATATAACGATCGTGTTATCGTCGATGCCCTGGGCTTTCAGTTCATCCATAATTAGACCAACATGGTCATCGAGCATCTTGACCATGGAGGCGTATTTTTTCTCCGCCAGGGAAAGGTTCGGTAAATCGGCAAAATCCGGATGCAACTCTGGAATGGCAACCGGCCCATGTGGAAGAGTGGTGGAGTGATAAATGAAGAAAGGTTCACTTTTGTGGTCACGAATGTACATGAGAATGCCCTCGATGAATACGTTCTGTGAATAGGTCTTGCCACCATATCCAACTGGCTCATTTCCCTCCTCCGATGTCTTGCCACAATCTGCCATGAAATTCCCTTCCAAGGTAAATTTCTCTCCATTACGCCAGAGGTATGGAGGATAAAATCCATGAGCTCGTACATGATCATAATACCCTTCATGAAAATCCCATCCGAAACGTTCAACTCGTTCGGTCCATGTCAGGAAACCACTATCGAGTTTTCCGAACTGGGCGGTTTTGTAACCTGCATTCTGGGCAATCTGGGCAAGGAATACTTCCTGAGGATGAATCGGGCGAGCGTCGGCCTTAACCTGGGCCATCTGGACCTGGTATGCTTCCTCGGTGATTTCACCGGAATCCCTTTTAATGGGCAAACCAGCTTTGTTATGACCCCAGCCATCGCGACGGCCATCATGCATACCCGTCAGGAGAGACCATCTGGCAGGGGCACAAAATACTGCACCGTAATAGTTATTGAACTTCATGCCTTTTTCGGCAAGACGGTCGATGTGCGGTGTTTTGACCAATTGCTGCCCGTAGCATCCCAGCATTCCGATTCCCAGATCATCTGCAAAAATCAAGATGACATTGGGTTTAGGATTACTTGTTCCGGCAGAAAGGATGGTAGTCCAAAATAGGAATACTGTGATAATGGAGGAGAGTCTCATGATTTAGTTTGAAGAAGTGATTACTGTTCTGGAGGTTTTCAGACCATCGGATTTTGCGGTGAGAGTGATTTCTCCGGCACTGCCTTTTTGTGAACGAATGATGACCAGGGCCATTCCGTTAAAGACCTTTCGCTGGGGTGCCTGAAAGGACTCGTGGTTTGTTGGGTCGCCATTGCCCGTTGCGATAATTTCACCTGGTCCGGAAATAGAGAACTTGACTGAATTATGTGTACGGGGCACGAGGAGCCCGTTCTTGTCGATGACCTTGACAGTAACAAAGGCCAAATCGGCTCCATCCGCATCGATGGTGGAACGATCCACTGAGAGTTCCAGTGCAGCGGCATCGCCTGTTGTCTGTACGGTAT
>JAUVDD010000321.1 GCA_030595525.1 Puniceicoccales bacterium | reverse complement strand
AAGCGAACGTAAGAAAATAACTTTTTCATGAGGTAATCTATAATGAATTATTAAACATACCTCAATACTGTAAATAATAGCAGCAGATTATGTGAGCCAGCTGCGGCTACCTCCACTGACCGGCGTACTGCCTGCTGGCCCTTGACATCGGAGAAATCCACTCCCTTTTTTGACGAGACCAGAATTTTCGACTCAAAGCGGTTGATGACGGGTTTAAGTTCAATACGCCCCTCCAGAAATGCACAGGCTTCATCCAGGCTTTCGATGGCATGGACTTCCAGTTCACTGATCAGGGCAGCTTCCTCGGCTGTCTTGGATGGTAATAGTAAACCCCTTTTTCCTTCTTTCCTGGCGCATGCTGCCATGGCCAGCCCTCCCTTAACAGGGCGTACCTCACCAGAAAGACTGAGTTCTCCGGCGATTAAATAATCATCCAGGTTTTTGGGATGAATCTGGCCAGTTGCCTGCAGAACCCCCAGGGCAATTGGCAAATCGTACAGGGCACCTTCCTTTCGTAAATGTCCCGGTGCCAGGTTAATAACCGTTCGCTTGATCGGCAGAGTGTACCGTGAATTCCCGATTGCCGCCCAGACACGATCCTTGCTTTCCCGTACTGCTGTACTGGCCATTCCAACCACAATTGGCGCAGGTTCACCACACTCCCCGGTATCGACCTCCACCGTTACCAGCCACGCCTCGATACCCATCAAGGCACCCGAACATACTATAGATAACATCCTGCTACCATGGCAGGTTGTAGAATAGTCCGCCAAGTAGCCGGTTTACCTAGATTTGGGTAGGATTACTTGATGAAGCGGATCGTTAGCGGATAGTGGTAAAGTTCCCCATTGGATGCGCGGATGGCACCGATTATGGCCAGAACACAGCTTCCTATCGCTACCACAATAATAATCAGGAATCCGATGGCTATGACAATCGTTGCCAGTCCGATCATCATGTAGATGAACAGGGAAATGTGGAAATTGAGAGTCTCCTTGGCATGTGCCGGTATGGGAGACTCAGAATCCTCCTTGGTTACCAGATAAACAATTAATGGTAGAAGGAGTCCTGCTCCGATGAAAACGGATAGATGGCAAAGTACTATCCAGAGTTTGTCGTTTGTGTCTGTTCGGTTCATTGGCGTGTGTGGGTTGAAATGTTTCCACATAGTCTGTGAAAAAACGATTGGGGTCAAACGAGAATTGCTTTAGCGTAATGTGTGGTTTCCTCCCACCAATTATAGGTATCGGTAAACAGAAAATCCTGATAGGGATTTCCGAATTGGATCGTGAGGAGCGAAGCTAGTGTGGCTACGCCGTGCGTAGTCCCGCGTATGCGGGACGAAGCATGGTGGAGCTGATCGGGATCGAACCGACGACCTCGTCATTGCGAACGACGCGCTCTTCCGACTGAGCTACAGCCCCATCTGTGTTCGGATGCCTGAAAATCGTATTTTGAAGAGAAATGGTCAATTTTTATCTATGTGAGAAAGCTTTTCTGTGAGTTGCACTTTTGAAAGAATCACTTTTAACAAAAGGAATGTATAAAAAGGGACAGTCAATTTGCATGGTGGGACTGGCGGTGCTGAGCGGGTGTGTCCAGCCACCACCGAAAGGGAAGGACGTGCTGGAAGTACCTGTACCCCAGCAGTGGTCAACGGATGGAGTATCAGTTGCTGCGCCACAGAATTGGGTAGCAGATTTCGGTGATAACCAATTGGAGGGATTGATCGAGGAAGCCCTTGACGGGAATTTCCAATTGCAAGCCGGGTTGGCCCGACTGGATCAGGCCATCGCCCTGGCAAGGATTGAGGGAGCAGATCGCTGGCCGTCCCTGAATATCAATGGCTCCGCCCAACGGTCAACCAGTCTGATGAACCGGAATGCATCGAACAGCTTCAGTTTGAATGGTGCGGTGAATTGGGAATTGGATTTGTGGGGCAGGGTCCGTGCCCAAGTCCGGGGAGCGGAAGCTTCTCTCCTGGCCGCTGAGTCGGATTACGCAGCCTCACGACTTTCCCTCGCAAACAGGATTGCACAGGCGTGGTTTGCCGCAATTGAAGCGCGAAAACAGGAAGCCCTTAGTGAAGAGACGGTTGCTTCCTTTGAGGCAAATTTACAAACGGTAGAAGAACGATTCAGACGGGGATTGAGTCCTGCACTGGATCTGCGGCTGACCCGTGCCAACGTGGCCGGCGCCCGCGCCACCCTTAGCCAGCAAAGGAGGATTGCGGATGCGGCAGTACGGGGTCTTGAGGCGTTACTTGGGCGCTATCCCTCCGGAAAACTGGTTGCGGCAGAGGATCTGCCGGATCTGAATTCTGCGATTCCGGTGGGTGTCCCGGCTGATCTCCTGATCCGGCGGCCCGACATCGTTTCCTCCTTCCAACGGCTGGTTGCATCGGATGCCGGTTTTATTGAGAGTAAACGGGCACGTTTGCCATCGATCAATTTGACGGGACGATATGGATGGAGCAGCGATGAGCTGGATAATTTGCTTCAGGACGGCTTTGATGTGTGGTCACTGATTGGGAATCTGACGGCTCCCATTTTCCAGGGTGGTCGCATCAGTGCAAATATCGATCGCTCGGAAGCGAGACGCGCTGAAGCAGTGGCCAACTACCAGAACACTGTCCTGATTGCCTTCCGGGAAGTGGAAGCAGCATTGGGCGGTGAAGCAT
Source organism: Puniceicoccales bacterium (assembly GCA_030595525.1). Classification (GTDB taxonomy): domain Bacteria; phylum Verrucomicrobiota; class Verrucomicrobiia; order Opitutales; family Oceanipulchritudinaceae; genus Oceanipulchritudo. The sequence goes on along the minus strand of JAUVDD010000321.1, from coordinate 428 downwards.
TGCTCAAGGAACAGCTGGCTGCTGTGTCAGCATCTGCCGATGAGTCAGCCGGGGCGCAGGAGTTGGCTGAGGAACGGTATGGACGTGGCTTGGTGAACATCATCACGGTTCTCGAATCGCAGCGTCGGGCCTTTAACGCGAAAAGTGCCATGTTGCGGGTGCAAAACAGTCTCCTGCAGAATCGACTTGATCTGTATCTGGCGCTTGGGGGCGGCTTCGAATAGGAAATTTATATGAAGATTCTTCTTAAAATTTTAAAACTTGGCATCCCATTCTATATCCTCGGAGTCGGGGCTTTGGGATTTTGGTGGCTGATGGCGAACAAGCCTGAGGTTGTGAGGATGGCTCCTCCTATTCCAATTCTTAAAGTATCAGCTGTGCGGCTAACGCCACAGGATTATAATGTGGTTCTGGATTCTCAGGGCGTT
>JAUVDD010000011.1 GCA_030595525.1 Puniceicoccales bacterium | reverse complement strand
GAGCGACTTTTAAAAGGTGAATTATGCATTTTCATCAATAATTCTAGAAACATAGAAAAGCCGGGTAAAGTTGCAAACCTGAATCTGCCTCGGGGCATTACAATACTGTCATTTTACAGAAGTTTGAGATTCTCCTAAAATCATCCTTATTAGATCCCGTGGATCCTCATCGTAGTGCAACTTGTCCAGATTGTCCTTTATGTGGGTGTATTCCGGTCCAAAGTCCTTCCATTTCTCGAGTGTTTTAGAGAGTGATGAAGGATTGTTGATAAGGACTGCGGCTCCATGATTAAGGAAATACCTGACGGTGCACTGTTCCTGGGGCATCAGGCCACCGAGGGAATTATAAAGGATCGGACAGCCGAAGTGCAGGGCTTCCATAGTGGTGTTGGCTCCGCCACGAGTAACAATCGCATCACAGATCTGCATAAAATCGGAAACCTTGTTGCTGTACCCCTCAATATAGGCCCGAAAGTCGGGATTGGATGCTTTCCAGCGAATCAACTTTTCAAATGCGGCCTGATTCCTTCCGCAAATGACAATTGCCTGAACCTGGTTCTTTAATTCCCTTATGGCATCAAGATAGCGCAGGTGATGATTTGCCCCGAAACCACCAGTTGCCATAAAGACGGTAAAACGATCCGGATCGAGACCCAGTTGTTTCAAATAACTAATTCTTGACGGTTCGGTCATCCTGTTTCCAAAGGATTCCGGAGGAAGGAACTTGTGGAAAACGGCTGTTTTGTTTTTGGGAATTCCCATCTGGACAGCAAAATCCCTTGCGGAATGGGTTCTACTGATGAATTTGTCTACCACCGGATTAATCCAATTTCTGGTGTAGCCGTATCCTCCGGAGAATTCCCCACAATAAGTGACACATCGAGTAGATTCTCCAAGTATTCTCTTGGCATCCTGAAAATAGCCGCGGTTTGTCGAATCGTGAACACTCAATATGACATCCGGTCGGAATTCCCTGAGAAGGTTCCGATAATATCGCCCACCAAAACTGACCGATTGTCCATGGGTGAAAATAAACAGCTCAACGATAAAGAAGTAGATATTGTGGAGGAAGGGAGCATGCCTCTGGATCGTGTTATAAACCCAAACACCGAATCGACCCAGCCATGAGCTATTTTCGATAATCTGCTCTATCCGGACTTCAACATCTCCACCCTGTATCCTGGCCACCCACTTTTTGAAGGCAATTGCCCGCATGTCATGGCCACTGCCGGTGCTTGAAGTCAGGACCAGGACACGCTTGTTCATGGTTTTTCAAGGGCCAAAACCACATTGACTCCGCCAAATCCGCTGCTGTTTGAGAGGATTTTCTTCGGAGCCGTCCGGGTTGATTGGGTGAGAATATTGAGGCCCAGTGCTTCAGGATCCAATTCTGAGATATGGGCGCTTCCAGGAGTGAAATTCTGATCCATGGCCAACAGGCAGAAGCTTGCTTCCATGATGCTGGAAAGGGACAGGGCATGGCCGGTCAAAGCTTTGGTACTGCTGATCGCGGGAGATCCGGATTCTCCGAAAACAGATTTTAATGCACGGCATTCTGAAATATCGCCTGCGGTTGTGGAAGTGGCATGGGCATTAACGTAATCCACATCACCAGCCTGCCATCCAGCATACTGAATTGCCAATTCGATGGCACGAGAGAGACCTTTTCCCTGAGGATGTGACGCAGCCACGTGATAACCATCGGTTGCCTGTCCCCAGCCTTTCATTCTCCCATAAATGTGGGCATTTCTTTCAGAGGCCAGTTCTTCGGATTCCAAAATCAGGGTGACTGAACCACCTGTTCCCACAAATCCATCCCTATGTTTATCGAATGGGCGGGAAGCGGTATTGGGATCATTGTTCTCTGACAATACCCTCATGGCCGTGAAAGGGACAATCGTCTCCGGAGTAAAATCTTCAGCACCGACAACAATCATCCTGTCCTGGCGCCCGAGGGCAATCTCGTCCCATGCAAAACCAAGGGCGTGGCCACTGGACGCACAGGCGGAAACAAAACCACTGGTCGATCCGTGGATTTTATAGGCGGCTGCCAGGTTAAAATTCAGAGTACCTGCAATGGAACCAACAATGCCCAACGGCGAGCAGCGGAGAGGTCCCACTCTTTTCATCCGGTCCATGTTGTAATGGGTCATCATGGCGGATCCTGATGAGGCTGTATAAAGTCCGGTCCGTGGATCGGAAACCTGGTCAAGTTCCAGCCCAGCATCGGCCACGGCCCGGGTCAGGGCGAAATTGGCATAGAGGGCGTTGGGTGAAAAACTTCTCAGTTGTTCCATTCTGAATCGAAGTTCCGGGGGAAAGGTCCAATCTTCTGGATCAGTTGAGACTGTTTCAAATTCCGGAATCGGGGCAGCCACAGAAATTGGTACCTTCGAATCAGAGATAAAGGGCGGGTAGCGTACGAATCCGTGTTCCTGATTGAGTAACCGATTACCGACTTCTTCCCTGGTATGTCCCAGACAGGTGACAAGTCCGATACCAGTTACGACAACGTTGCGCATTGAATTTATTGAGATTGGGCCGATGAAAGCCTCAGGATACAGACTCTGGATCGGTTTTCTCAAGTTCAAATACGAGAGAAATTTCCTCTACTTTGGCAACTTTCGTCCCACGATTGAGAATAGTGCCTTCAAACTGTGCCATCGGAGCATGGACCTTTTTCAGGCTTATATTCAGATGCATGATATCATCAGGTTTGCACATTTTGTGACAACGAACCCCGTCGCAGGAAACAAAATAGATGGAATTGGAATCCACTTTGCCCTCAAATGCCGGATTATCAGACTTCAGCATGAAAAGGACGGCCAATTGGCCAAGTGCCTCAAGCATCAATGAAGCGGGAAAGACCGGGTTTCCCTTGAAATGGCCTTCGAGAAAGGGTTCATCTCCAGAAATGTGATAGATTCCCTCTGCCTCGATGCCGTTGATCCTGGCTTCTTGTAGAAATAAAAATGGTGTCTGATGTGGCATGACCGCCGCAACTTCCTCAAAACTGAGAACACTTTTGCTGGTTGGAAGGGGAAGCCCTTTCAATTTGGCATCCAGGTACGCCTTGATGTCTCCAACGCTGCGAAGATTTCGTAATTCCTCGTTCTCGATGTGAATTTCCAGGGTTTCCTCAACGAGAATAACTATCTCAACCATCAGAAGTGAGTCGATTCCGAGGTCTTCGAGTAGACGGATTTGGTCATTTCCTTCACGGAGAACGGGACGAACATCCGGTTCAACGAATCGTTCGATGATTCCCATGACGATAGCCGGGACTAATTCCGGATCGCGAGAAGAAGAAAATTTGACCGCAGCTTCAATTGCTTGTTCGGGGCAACGCTTTAGTGAATTGCGTAGCTCCTCTTCGGTTAGTTGTGCGGTGTCCATTATTTAAATTTGGTAGCTTTTCTGCCAGAGATGGCTCCTTAAATTATCAGATGGATAGGGTCAGGAGATAGATCTGTAAATACTGAATTTTAGTTAGGAGGGATTGTAAGTGAATGGTTTGACAGTCTTCCAAAGAAATTTAACAGCATGCAAGGGACAAAAGTTTCCACGAATATGCACAGGGGTCAAATTACAGGTAAAGATAATCAGGAGAAGCGGGTCAGGTTGAAGCGCTTGTGGGCACCGGTATTCATTATGGTCGGAATCAGTATTTTATCCGGATCGGCGGGAATTCAGACCAAGGGTTGGTCTTTTGTGGGAATGGATAAAGTCGCTCACCTCTTGGTGTTTGGGATGCTGGGGATTGCCTGGATACGCTGTTTCAATAACCAGTCAGTCAGTCGAGGAACTCGGTTGGTTTATGCGATACTATTTACTACAGCATTCGGGATGATCGATGAATTGCACCAGTATCACAATCCGCTCAGGACCTTTGAATGGGCCGATTTATTGGCGGATTTTACAGGATCGGTGCTAGCATCGGGAATTTACCTTTCCTTTGCCCCGATTCGCGGATTATTAGAGACTGAAATTGGGCAATACCTGCGCTTGCCCTTCATCAAGAAGAATCCAGACTCAACCAGCTAATGGCAGAAATGAACGATATTGCCCAACGGATTGACCGACTGCGGAAGGAGATTGAGCGCCATGAACATCTGTACCGTATTGAGAATTTGCCTGAGATTTCTGATCCTGAGTTTGACCGACTGGTCAAGGAGTTGGAAGAACTGGAGGCCGAGTACCCATTATTCATCCAAACGGATAGTCCGACCCACAAAGTGGGGGATGACCGGGCGCCGGGATTTATCACCGTATCCCATCGGGTTCCAATGCAATCCCTTGACAACACCTATAACAAGGAGGAGCTCTTCGACTTTGATAAACGGTTAAAACGCCTGCTGGGGGATTCGGATCAAGAGTACCTTGTGGAACCAAAGATCGATGGATTGGCAATCAACCTGATTTATGAACAAGGGAAGTTTGTGCAGGCCATAACACGGGGCAACGGCCAGCAGGGTGATGATGTTACCGCCAATGTTCGGACCATTCGTACGCTTCCGGAAACATTGCCCGGTGCTGAGCACATCGGCCTTCTGGAGATTCGCGGGGAAATTTACATGAGTCAGGAGGAGTTCGAATGGATCAATGCTCAACGTGAGGCAGAAGGCCTCCCGAAATTCATGAATCCTCGTAATCTGGCCAGCGGGACCCTCAAGCAACTGGATCCAAAGGTGGTGGCCAAGCGTCGCCTGGAGGTGGTCTGTTATGGTTTGGGAGCAGTGGAGGGTATTGAATTCACAAAACAATCCCAGCTAAGGGAGCATTTTTCCAGTTGGGGTCTACCAGTGGTGGAACGCTCGTGGTGTGTGTCTGGAATAGACAGTGTTTGGGAAGCAATCGAGGAACTAGATGGAATCAGGGGAGAATTTACCTATCCGACAGATGGGGTTGTGATCAAATTGAACGATTTGGCCAGCCAGGTTGAAGCCGGATCCACATCAAAGGCACCTCGTTGGGCCATAAGCTACAAGTTTGCTGCTGAACAGGCGGAAACCCTCTTGAAGGAAATAACCATTCAGATTGGTCGGACGGGAGCCCTCACTCCGGTAGCTGAATTGGAGCCGGTTGAGATTGCGGGAAGCAAGGTGAGCCGGGCGACTCTGCACAACGAGGATGAGATCCAGCGCAAGGATGTCCGGGAAGGAGACTGGGTCGTGGTTGAAAAAGCCGGGGAAATTATACCGGCGGTGGTCAGGGTTATCACCAGTAAGCGGTCCTTAGATTCCAAGCCCTTTAATTTTCCGCTACGTCTGGAAGAACTGGGATACGATGCAGTACGCGTATCCGGGCAGGTGGTTTGGCGGTTGAAAAGCACTGAAAATCCAGTCCAGTTGAGACGGCAAATTGAACACTTTGCCAGTCGTCAGGCGATGGATATCGAGGGACTGGGCAAGGAAGTGGTCAAGCAACTGGTGGATCATGGGCTGGTCCGGGACATTATAGACCTGTATGCGTTGCGGGCGGAAGATTTGCTCGGATTGGATAAGTTCGCGGAAAAATCTGCCAACAACCTGATTGAGGCAATTGCCCGTAGTCGGGATGCCGACCTATGGCGGTTTATCCATGGACTGGGAATTCCTTTAATTGGTGCGGAGGCTGCCAAGTTGCTGTCAATTCGATTTGGATCCATGGGTGCTTTGAGCCAAACTCGGCCGGAAGTACTTAATTCCATCGACGGGATTGGGCCGAAAATGACCGAGAGTCTGGTCGAGTATTTTTCAAATCAAGTGAATGCCGAACGGATCCAGCGTCTCTATCAGGAAGCCGGGCTTCGAATGGAAAACCAGCTGGAAGTGCCTGACGAGACCGCTACCCTGGCAGGGAAAACCTTTGTTCTGACCGGTACACTTCCCAATTGGACACGAGATCAGGCCAAAGCTTCGATTCAGGCAGCCGGCGGCAAGGTAACTTCAAGTGTCAGCAAGAAAACCTCCTTTGTGGTGGCGGGGTCCGAGGCAGGAAGCAAACTTACCAAGGCTCAAAACCTCGGTATAACGGTACTCGATGAGGATCAATTGAAGGAACTGCTCGGCGAGTCCTGAAATTGTTTGAGACTAAATCTGCCAATCCTGCTGGCCGCTCAATTCGTGAAGTCCGCATTCTCTCTTCATACCACCAAATCGAGTTTCTTCCTCCGCCATGCCTGCCTCCAACGGACGCGTGCTGTGCCAATCTCCGACGCTAACGTAACCTTCATCCCATAATGGATGGAATGGAAGATCATGGGTTTTCATGTACTCGTAGATGTTCTTTTCTGTCCAGTCCACGATCGGGTGGATTTTGGTGGTCCGGTTTTGCTTCTGTACAACAGGCAATTTTGCCCGGGATTTAGCCTGTGAACGGCGTAATCCGTTCAGCCAGGCAACCGCACCAAGTTCCTTCAGGGCACGGTTCATTGGCTCAACTTTATTGTCCCGGTTGTAGTCGGCGAGACCTTCCAGTCCCTGCTCCCAGCGCTTTCCGTAAGTGGCCTCTTGCCGGGCCGCACTCCATATCGGAGTCACCACTTTCAGGTTTAAGGATAGTCTTTCGCGCAGTTCCTCTGCAAATCGATAGGTTTCATGGAACAGGTATCCCGTATCCACCCACACGACAGGTATGTCAGGTTGGATACGGGTTACCAAATGAAGCATTACTGCTGACTGGATCCCGAAACTTGTCGATAAAACCAGTTGTGAACCCCATTTTCCATGAGCCCACTTTATCCGGTCTTCAGCCGTTTGTCCCTCTGTCCATACCGCCTCGTCTTCCATTTATTGTTCCTTAGCTCTTGCTAATCTATTTATCATAACTTTGTTAGGTCATTTACTAATGATAAGAATTGCGAGTATGGCAAGTGCAATTCTGGAAAAGGGGCATGGACAGAAAGGACAATTGAAGAAAAGAATACGATTGAAGGTATGAAAAGTGGAGGAAAAGTATATTTAGTGGGAGCTGGCCCGGGTGATTTGGAACTGATCACCCTCAAGGGCCGGCGACTGATCGGAGAGTGTGATGCCTTGGTGTACGATTATCTTGTGGATGAGGAAATGAAGGATTGGGTAAAAACCGATTGTGAGTTGCACTACGTTGGAAAGCGCTCGGGTTTTCATGCAGTTCCCCAGCAAGAAATTGAAGAAATATTGATAGAGTTGGCCAATCGCGGGCTGAAAGTCGTGCGATTAAAAGGTGGCGATCCATTCGTGTTCGGCCGAGGAGGAGAGGAGGCAGAATCGCTGCGGAAAGGTGGAATTCCCTATGAAGTGGTACCAGCGGTGACTGCAGCCCTGGGTTGTGCCGCGTATTGCGGAATCCCTCTGACCCATCGTGAGTGGAGCAGTTCGGTGAGTTTTATATCAGGACATGAAAATCCGGAGAAGGAATCCAGTCTAATTGACTGGGAATCACACGCAAGAAGCGGAGCAACGCTGGTATTGTATATGTCGATGGGCCGACTGGAGGAAATTTGTCAAAAGCTGATAACTGGAGGACGGTCGAAAAATGAGCCGGTGACAGTGGTTCAGTGGGGAACGACCCCAAAACAACGATCCGTGAGGGGCGAATTAGAAAATATATCCTGGAAGGTCAGTGAGGCAGGATTGGGAGCACCATCAGTGGTAATCGTGGGAGCAGTAGCCGCGCTAGGCGAGTTGCTGGATTGGTTTGATCCGTCAATTTAGGGCACAAAAAAACCGGTGGGAAACCCAGCCGGTTTTGGAAGAAAGATTTAAGAAGGGTTAGTTAGACCTTTTCAACGAGACCTGCCTTTAAGGCTTTTACACATACCCAAACACGCTTGACTTGCCCGCCTGGCATGCGAACGCGAACGCGTTGCACATTCGGCTTGAAAGTGCGTTTGACGATCTTGGAAATATGCGTACCAATACCGCCGCTCTTCTTAGTGAGACCTTTACGGTGGATTCTGCTGCCGCTTACGCGACGTTTACCGGTGACTGAACAAATTCGTGACATGGTTTATGCTCCTGTAGAAAAGCGGGTGAAAGTAGAACGGTACCAGCCGATGGCAAGTTTTTTTTAACTTTCCATTCTCAAGGCGCTCAAAACTTGAAACTGGTGGCCCATATTTCCCGGATGAATCAGCTCCATCAGGGATTGTTTTTCACGAGAGAAACCAGTCGGATTGTTTTCCAGAATGGACTGAATTTCCGATTGGGCAAACTGCATGAAGAATGATTCCTGTCGTGATAGACGAATATCCATGAACCGGTTGTTCCTCAAGATTTGCTCCATGAAATCCCAGACCACGTGGCAGGTGATATCAATTTGACCGGGTCGTTCCAGAAGATCATTGCCCATCTTGTGGTTGGAATAGGTACGGCCTGTTCCCTGTGGACGCTCCTTGAATATGGTAGGGGAGTCCAATCCGTAGTCGAAGGCAATAAACAGGCCTTTCCAGTCCTGACCAGCGATGTCCTGAAGGACCTCATGGGCCTTGTTGGGCCAATCGATGACATATCCTTCCGGGGCGGACACGGGTAATTCTGGCAAGGATTCAAGTAGATCGATCACCACCCACTCGAGGCCCGTCTCTTCGAGTTTTACCCCCATTTCGCACCATTTTCCGTTGGTAAAAACAAATCTTCTGAATGGCTGGGCATCGAATAGCTCGTTGGAGAAGACGATCGATTTTGGAGGAATATCGAAAGGATCCCCGGGACGGATTAAGTGGGTAGCGCGGAATGGGATCGTTTCCAATGAGCCGAGGATTCCGGATTTCGTCTCGGGACCAGCTTCAACAAAGACATAGTCCTCCAGAGGCCCCTCAAGTAAATGCCTTGCGCAATCAACGATCAGTCGTGGAAAAACGGTTCCCACATTGGAAGCCGTATAGAAATCGGTTTTCTCATTCCGACCAACACGCTGACGGTCTTGAAGATAGTAGCCGATTCGCTCATTATATAGAACAGTTTGGATAAAGGCCTCAAGCGTTAGGATGTTCGTGTCGGGCAGGCAGAATTTACTCAATTCAGCCATAACTTCCGGGGATACAGGTTCGCTGTTATGAGGTTCCATTCGACTTAATTTGATCAGAATTTGCGGAAATTCAAGCGACACTTCGCCCGAGCAATTGATTAAACATGAAGAAGTATCTGAAACAGGGCAAAAAAAACGTGCATGAGAGGAAGGGAGTGCCCATAGTGCCGGGTTATGATTAAAGATGTGCTGAAATTACTTCTAGAAGGTGAAGCTATCAGGACGGAGGCGATGGCTTCTGTGTTGGGTGTTACTGAAGCTGAAATTGAAGCAACCCTGGCCAAGCTGGAAGAGGAACAGAAGTTGTTGGGGTGGCGACCGGTTATCAATCCGAAGGCATTGGCAGACCATGAAGTACAAGCGTTGATCGAGGTCTCAATTGTTCCTGAAAGAGAGGGTGGTTTTAATCGGATAGCCAAGCGCATAGCCAGATTTGATCAAGTGGTGACCTGTTACCTGATGAGTGGCGGATATGACTTGTTGGTGATTGTCCGGGGCAAGAACCTTTTGGAAGTGGCAACCTTCGTATCAGAAAAGCTGGCAACATTGGAGCCGGTTCAATCCACTGCGACCCGATTCATGCTACAGTGTTACAAAGTGGACGGATTTATGATTAATGGCGGACACGAGGAAAATGGCCGCTTGGCTATAAGCCCCTAGTCGGTTGAGATTGGAATAAATGAATTACGATGATGTCATAGCCCGGCATGTCCAGGGATTGCAGAGATCCGGTATCCGGGATTTTTTTGCGTTGGTTCAGCAAATGCCTCAAGCGATCTCGCTTGGTATTGGTGAGCCCGACTTCGTGACGCCATGGAATATTCGCGAAGCAGCTATTTATTCACTGGAAAAAGGACGGACTAGTTACACCGATAATCTCGGATTACTCGGATTTCGTCGTGCTGTAACGGATTACGTGGAACGGATTTTCGGTTTATCCTACAATCCGGAAGAGGAATGCTTGATCGGTATTGGTGTATCCGAGACAATGGACACCGCTCTTCGGGCCCTTATAAATCCCGGGGACAAGGTGTTGTATCATGAACCCTGCTACGTGAGCTATTCTCCAACCGTTCAGTTGGCTGGCGGAATTCCGATCGCGGTTGGAACCAGAGCCAGCGAGGATTTTGCATTACGTGTGGAAGATCTTGAGGCCGCCTGGCAACCCGGTACAAAACTCCTTATCCTGAATTTTCCCACCAATCCTACCGGTGGGGTGGTTGAACGGGATCAGGTGGAAAAGATCGCCAAGTTTGCTGTTGAGAAAAACCTTATCGTTCTCAGTGACGAGATTTACGCGGAGCTTACCTACGAGGGTGAACACGTCAGCATCGCCTCCTTTCCGGGCATGCGGGAGCGGACGGTATTCCTTCATGGAGTATCAAAAGCTTTCGCCATGACAGGTTTTCGAATCGGATATGCCTGTGCGCCTCATCCAATTATTGAGGCCATGATGAAAGTGCATCAGTACGCGGTGATGAGCGTCCCCATTTTTATCCAGGAAGCAGGAATTGAAGCCTTGAGGAATTCAGATGGCGCGGTCGCATCCATGAGGGATTCGTACAAACGGCGCCGTGACTTCCTTGTTCGCCGCTTTAATGAAATGGGATTGAAGTGCCATTTGCCGCAAGCGACCTTTTATACCTTTCCGGATGTGACTTCTACCGGACTGAAAGGGAAGGAATTCGCTACCCGGTTATTGCATGAGGGCGAAGTCGCGGTGGTTCCGGGTACTGCCTTCGGCGAAGATGGATTAAATTTTGTGCGGGCCAGTTTCTCAACACAATATGAGAAGATTGAAGAAGCCTGCAACCGCATGCAGCGGTTTATTGACAAGCTATAGAATAAAATGAGCAAAATGGAAACTGTGGCCCTCGTTGGACGGCCAAATGTCGGTAAGAGCCGGCTATTTAATCGCCTTGCTAGAAAGCGCATCGCTATTGTGCACGACCAAGCCGGAGTGACGCGCGATGTCAATTCAACTGTAGTCAGAAATCACTACAATTTGCTGGATACGGGTGGAATTGGCCTCGTCGTTGACATGGATCACGAAAAACTGATCGCCGCGGCAGAAGACCAGGTTTGGCTGGCAGTCCAGACTGCCGACTTGATTTGTTTTGTTCTGGATGGCCGGGAAGGCCTTACCTCGCTTGATGAGACAATCGCCGAAAAGCTGAGAAACAGCGGCAAGAAGGTGATGGCGGTCGTCAACAAGATCGACGACGAAAGAATGGAAACCTGCGTTCCAGAATTCGAGGCCCTTGGATTCGATGTAGTGGTTTCGGTCTCTGCTGAGCACGGCTATAACGCCGGTCAACTGGAAGAAGAAATCGAAAAGGTTGTTGGTCCTCGACCAGAGGAAGAGAAGGTTGATGAACCCTATCGAATAAAACTGGCTTTTATTGGCCGCCCGAATGTCGGTAAATCCAGTCTCTGCAATTATCTTCTGGAGGATGAGCGACTGGTCGTCAGCGAAGTCCCGGGGACGACCCGTGACAGTGTGATGCTGGATTTGGATTTTAAGACAAAGGATGACAAGGTGCTTCCATTCCGACTTGTTGATACAGCGGGATTAAGACGACGCAAACGGGTCGATCATTCCATCGAATACTTCAGTACCGTTCGGACGCGACACGCAGTGGAGAATTCGGATATTGTATTCCTGGTGATTGATGCTGAGTCGGGAGTAACCCGACAGGACAAGGCCTTGGCTGGTGAGATTATCGATGCAGGGAAATCGGTGGCCGTGATCGTGAATAAGTGGGACATCGCAATCGACCGTTTCCGGGCCAATCAACCGGATAAGTTTGAGAATATGGAGGCTTTTCGTAAGGAATATGCCAGCCAAGCATTAAAGGAAATTTTCTTTCTTCCAGATAGCCCGGTCTTGTTTGTGTCTGCTTTACGTGGTTTTGCGATGGATAAGGTATTGAAATTTTCGCGAGGACTCTGGGAAACCTCAGGGAGAACACTAACCACCTCAAAAGTTAATTCTTTGGTGCAAGCTATGTTTGAGAAGCGCCAACCAGCGTATATCGATAACAAGAGATTCAAGGCTTATTATACCGTACAGACCGGAAACCGTCCCTTCGTATTCAGGATTTACTGCAACCGGGCAACAAAACTGGCCGATAGCTATCGTCGATATCTGCAGAACGGATTCAATAAACATTTTGATCTGGCAGGGTGTCCGCTTCGATTTGAATTAAAGGGAAAGGAAAAACGCTTTTCCGGTTCCGGGAAAAAGGGACGCTCATGAAAATAGCATTTATGGGATCCGATCCGATCGCGCTCCCAATGCTGGGTTTTTTGCAATCGGATAAGTGTGGTTATGCAGACATAGTTGCGGTATTCACACAACCTGACCGAAAGACGGGGCGCGGTATGCGCTTGCAGGCGAATGCAATCAAGAAATGGGCAGAGCAGCATTCCATTGAAGTTTTACAGCCACTCAAATGCGGGCAGACGGAAGCAGATTACCTTCACAATGAAGCGATTGATCTGGTTATAGTAATGGCTTACGGGCAAATCCTGCCACGATGCATTCTGGAGATTACACAAAACAAGGTGTTAAACATGCACGCTTCCCTATTGCCGAGACTCAGGGGAGCATCTCCCATCCACACTGCGGTAGCCCTGGGCCTAGAGAAGACGGGTGTCAGCCTGATGGAGATCATTCCCAAACTTGATGCCGGACCAGTTGCCGACTTTGAAGAAGTCTTGATTGGAAAGGAAACGACCGTTGTGGAATTAATGGACTTGATGGCACAAGCGAGTGTTCCATTAATTCGACGTGGGTTGGATCGGCTAGGCTCTGGTAAACTTGAATTCGTTGAACAAGATTTGGATGAAGTAAGCTATTGTCGCATCATCGATAAAAACGACCGGCATCTGGATTTCAATCAACCGGCAACAGCTTTACACAATCGCATTCGCGGCTTTCAACCTTGGCCAGGAACGGCATTCCCGGTTAACGATTTGGAAATTCGTATTCTAGCTGGTACGATTGAGCAATCGGATGAGAATCATGATGAACCTGGAACGGTTTGTCTGGATACTGCTGGCATGACTATTTCCTGCGGGCATGATCTTATTCGACCACTCATTTTACAGCGTCCGGGTGGTAAGCCCATGCCGGTGAATGATTTCCTCAGGGGGTTTCCGATCAGCGATGGCAGCGTACTCCCGAGTCGGGAAATGCGCCCTTTGGAAGGAAAGAATCCTTTCCCATATAGAAAGAAGTGATTTTCGGGTTTTTGAATGACTTAGGTCGTTGACCACGAGGCAATTTTTGGCAATACCGTTTAATATGAAGTACGGACGTTCTCGACTCCTCATTTTAATCCCAGTTTTTTTATTTTTTTGGCCCATTGTATCCTCAGCGCAGATGAATTCCGCGAATGTTCAATTGGCCAATCTGCGTAGCGATGTGGATCGGTTGGATCAGGTGGTTCGTTCGCTCAGGTTGGAAGTCGAGGCATTGCGCCGTGAGAATCGCGAGATGCAGGATGGAGTGAAAAAATCCCTTGAAGGAAACAGCGATGGCGTCAGCTCGGTGGAATTGAATGCCATTCTGAAGGATTTTGAGAGGAAGATTCAATCCGTGAATCAGGCCAGTCGGCAATCCTTGATAAACGAGGTGTCCAAGGAGATCGAAACATTAACCGCTCAAACACAGAAGGCCATCAATGCGGTGGCAAAAGCTGTTGAAGGTCAGCCGGCATTGCCAAAGGTGGTGGTGTTTAGTGAAAATTATCCCCAGACAGGAACTTCCTATACGGTGAAAAGCGGTGATTCATTGGCTCAGATTGCCCGAGTGCTTGGATCCACGGTGGATTGGATTCGTAATGCCAACAGGCTATCTTCGGATGTCATTCATCCGGGGCAGGAACTATTTATTCCATTGAAGAATTAAGAATTATGGCAAAGAAAACAGGATTGGGACGTGGATTGGGTTCACTGATTAGTGGAGGCGTCAGTTCAACATCGCAGAAGAAAAGCGCTGGCAAGAAGACAGCTCCCGCTAAAAAGAAGGCAACCAAACCAACCGCTGCCAGAAAAGCTGTTGCAACGAAAAAGACTGTTTCATCTTCCAGCGTGGAATCCACAAGGAATGCTGTTGGATTTTTCGAGGTTCCCACTTCGAAGATAATTCCGAACCCGCATCAGCCAAGAAGGGATTTTAATGAAGAGAGCCTGCGTGAGCTTGCAGAAAGTATTCGTTCCGAAGGATTACTGCAACCGGTGGTGGTTCGCCAACAGAAAGACAAATTTGAGTTGATTGCTGGTGAGCGTCGCTGGAGAGCATGCCAGATCTTGAAACTGAAAAAGATTCCGACTCGAATCATTGAGGCAACAGAATCATCCAGTGCAGTCCTTTCCTTAATTGAAAATTTGCAGCGCGAGGATCTGAATCCGATCGAAGAGAGCATGGGATACGCCAGCCTGATGCGTGACTTCGATCTCACCCAGGAACAGGTGGCTGAGCGCGTTGGCCGCAGCAGGGCGGCAGTTGCCAACTCCATTCGGTTGCTTCAATTGCCCAGGGAGATTCAGGCTTACTTGACCAAAGGGCTGCTATCAGTCGGACATGCCAAGGTTCTGCTTGGGCTTGAGGGAAATGAAAACCGCCTTCTTCTGGCTCGCCAATCCATCGAACGAGGATGGAGTGTCAGGGAACTGGAACGCCAAATGGAACGAATGAAGTCCCATGGCGATCGCCGGACCAAGAACCGTGGCTCTGTGCCCGCTGAAGAGGAGCGCGCCATAGAGGATCTGCAAAAGCAATTGTCGACCAGTTTCAGCACCCGGGTGCGGTTGAAACATACTCCAAAAAAGGGCAGAATCATCATTGAGTATTACGGAAATGATGATTTACAAAGGATAATTGAACAGATGGGACTGCATTAAGCCTAATTCCTAATTGGAGAGACTGGAGATTTTACTTGAAACTTGATCCCGACCCCTCCAGCTTTTCACGTTTTTCCCAAGCGAGGCACATGTCATGCTAAATATAATTATTTCCTTACTCACATTCGTACTGATTCTTATCAGTTTGTTCATGATCCTGGTGATCCTAATGCAACGGGCCAATACCAATGCAGGCATGGGTTCCGCATTTGGTGGCGGAGTTGCTGATTCGGCATTCGGGGCAGAAACTACCAACGTACTGGTTAAAGCAACCAAGTGGGCCGCTGGTGCCTTCTTCGTTATTGCGCTGATCCTGTTCCTCTTATACCTGGGCCGGGCCAGTGATGAACAAAAAGCCATTGGAGACGAACTGCCAGATATACCTGTTGTCCAGGAAACCGTATCTGAAGAACCGGTTTCCGGAGCGGAAGTGAGCGATGTTGAACAAGTTATTCTGGAAGCTGCTGAGAGTACACAGGAAGCCGTGGATGCATTCACTGGCGAGCCAGTCCAGAAGGAAACCACTCCTGAGGTTCCACCGCAGCCATAACGGAAACTGATTTTGTCTCTTACAAATTTATCTATTTTACCCAGCCTGTACCGGATTTTCCGGGACAGGCTTTTTTGTCGATCCATTTTGCTTCTGTTGGCAAGTGTTGCTTTGCTTCCGATTTCGTCTTTTGGACAATTCAAATTCAGAGAGGCACCAAATCGACAAACTCCGGATGCTCTATCCGGGTATGATGAACAGAGAATCTGGTTGGATTTTCTTTCTGCCCGGTACTTGGGAAAATTCTCCCTCAATGGCACACTGAAGTATCGTCCTGCCAGGAAAGCTTCAACGAGCTATGACTTTCAATTGAAAGGAAACTGGAATTCAAAGGAACAACTTTCCGAATTGAAGTTGTCTCGTTTGAATGAACCTTCCTTTGAGAGGACAGTTACTATTCGTGACGGTGAAGTTTTCGTATTGGAGAAGAATGGTGAATTGATTGATGAAGTGCCGCTTGAAGACGACGCTCTGACCATTCCTCTTATGGAGGGTTTGCCGTTTACCTGGACGGATTTGTTGATGCCCTACTTGAAGTGGAAGAACGTGACTTACCTTGGTCCGGATCGTTACCTCGGGCGACCAGCACACCGATTTGTTTTAACCAATGAAGATATCATTGATACATAGTTAACTGAAGGTTTAGGGTTATATACAAACCTAGAAAAAAGATTTACCGCAGAAACCTGACCATCAAGAGTGTTTTCTATAATAATATCTTCAGGAGTAGGTACTATAACCGATGGATGAGAAGGCACAAGACATGTCAAACTAGCATTACTTATAACTACCACATCTGTACATTGCTCTCCTCCTATCGTAACTTCAAGAGCTCCCCTCTGTAAAAAATTATCTCCTAAAAGAGTTATCCTATATCCTCCATCAATATTTCCTTCAAATG
>JAUVDD010000171.1 GCA_030595525.1 Puniceicoccales bacterium | reverse complement strand
CAGGCAGACCGAACGTCTTGATAGAGCGATTGTTTGAATTCGTCATAACGAATCTCTTCTTTTTCCAGTAATCTATCGGCAATTCGCATATCCGCTTTTTCCTTGCGGCTATTCCACGGCATGGAGAACTCCACGCCCAAGGACCATGCTTTTCCGTCCCGGTCGAATGTATTCTGGAAGGCTTCCGTAGCATGTTGATCGTCTATACCAGAGATTGCTCCGGAAAGGACAAGGTCCAGATTGGGACGGCTGGAATTTCTAGCGGTTACCTTATCCAGTTTGCGTTGGTCAATAACCGCGGATTGAGCAGTTAAAGACGGGTCAGACTTCAGTGCCAATTCCCATGCCTCCTTAAACTCCTCAAGGGCATATTTATTTTCCGGCAACGATTGAACCGTTTGATTCGGTGCAATAGAGAAGTCCATCTGTGGGAGGGATCCCATTAGTGCGAGCAATCTGTCGTATGCATCGCCAAGACTGCGTGTGGTTTCAATGATATCTTCCTTGGATTCTGCCTGAAAGGCCTCCGCCTGCAGAACTTCTATCTGCGTAACCATTCCGACCCTTTCCCTTTCACGGGCTTCTTCCAGAAGTGTTTTCGATACGGTTAGGTTGGATTTATTCAGTTCAAGTTGTTCCTGCCAGCGGGCGACCTGCCAGTAGGCTCGTTCAACCTGTGCAAGAATATCCTGGATGATTTGTTGATAGCTTGCAGAAGATGCATGGAATCCCGCCCGGGCACGTTCAATCGCAGTCGTGTTTGCTTCTTTTCCATAGCCACTCATCAAGGGCTGGCGGATTGAAACTGAAACATCGGCTGATTGGCTCAGTGGGAAATTATTGACTCCAGCATCACTGTCTCGGCGATCCAGAGTGGTCTGAGCGGTTACGGTCGTCCCGTAAACGAGTCGCTTTCGCGCACCTGCTCGCCAGTTGCGGGTATCCGATGAAGTTCCCGTAACTTGTGTAAAGGTGGTTGCCCGCTCACTCTCCGCAATGTTTC
The DNA here is from genome assembly GCA_030595525.1 of Puniceicoccales bacterium. Classification (GTDB taxonomy): domain Bacteria; phylum Verrucomicrobiota; class Verrucomicrobiia; order Opitutales; family Oceanipulchritudinaceae; genus Oceanipulchritudo. The sequence goes on along the minus strand of JAUVDD010000171.1, from coordinate 3,605 downwards.
CACTGGCGAAGATTTCCGTATCGAATGCTGCTTGTTGACCGGTCAGCGATTCCTTGGCGATCTGCGGATCCAGCTCTGCGATACGGTAGGAGAAATTATTGGCGAGGGTTTCCGAAATCACAAATTCCAGTGAAAGGGCACCATCGGATTGAGCAGCAAGTGCCGAGCAACTTGCCAGAAGGCTAGGAAGAATTAACTTTTTAAAGGGCATTCTATTAAAGATGGTCTGTATTCGAAGAAAGCTAATGCCTCGAATTTTTTAATTCAAGGTAAGGTTGGGGCTGGTAAGGATTAATTTTCAGAATTGTTCAGATTGATATTGTAGACGTCCAAAATGCTACCGCGGGCACGGTGAAATCGGGCCAGCGAGATGCTGTAATCTGAGAGAGCATTGATTTCCCGGATTTCCGCTGTGGCCAAATCTCCTTGTAACCGGAGAACGACAAAAGTTGTCGAAGTACCGACTTGTAGTTTCTTTTCCTCTGCCTGAAGGGATTTTTCCGAGAGTTCGCGGGCACGGCGAGCTGCTTGGATGCGTTCCCAATCGGCACTTAGCTGGATTGCCGCATTATCCAGTTCAAGTCGAATAGTTTGCTCCAGTTGTTTTATGCCGAGAGCTGCCTGGTTGCGTCTCAGGTAAGCTTGGGTTTTTTGCGCTGAACGGCTGCGGTTAGGGAAAGGCATGCTGAAGACCGCACCAACGGTGAAGCTGGCTTCTCCGTCACCAAAGGCATCACTGACGCTGTCGCTTAGTCCATCACGTATGGCCAGTCTGCCTGCGGATCCAATCAGATCCAGCTGAGGTAAAGCATCACGCTGAAGTTGCTTCACCTGCAATTGTCGGATTTGTAATCCAGACTGTGAGGCCAGGTATTCCGGTAATTTCTCAATTGCCATATGGAAATCCCTGGTGGAATCCGTTTCGAAATTGGAAGGTTCTTTCGGAGGAAGAATTTCCAGATCAAGAGCGAGCACAGAATTTGGATCATTCCAAATGAGTGATTTAAGGCTGTTCTCTGCTTTTTTCAGGAATGCTCCCGAACTGATGACAGAGACCTCACGAAGCGCAGCTTCGGATTCTGCCTGGACAATATCCAGAGGCGCCAAGGCACCCGTTTCGACTCGTTTTTGGTTATCTTTCAACAACTGCAGAGCCAAGTCTCTGGTACGTTCGGCAATGCGGAGATTTTGTTGGGCAAAAAAAAGATTTTGGTAAGCGGAAATAGTTGCTTCAACGGAATCCATCACTTGTGCCCGGAAGTTTTCCCATGCGGCGTCTGATGACTCGCGGGCAATTCGAACCTGGGCATGATTGCTGTTCAGTCCGAATCCTCTCAACACAGGTTGGGTAACCGTGATTCCTGCGAACGTGCTGATGCTGGTTGAGATGCTTTCACTATACTCATTTGTAAACGGATCAAATGGAGTGGTCTGGTCATTCGATTGAATACTCGCTTGAACATGGGTTCCCCAGGGGAGGGTGGATCCTACGCCAAATTCAAAAGAGGCAGATTCCTGATCCCTGCTGAATCCACTTAACTCGTTTTTCCGGTAGAGGTACTTTGATTGCAACACGGGATCGTACTGTCCTGTCGCCTGTCTCAGTTCTTCCCGAGCAATCTCTGGTTCGATTCGCTCAATCCGGATGGCAAAGTTCTTATCGAGGGCAGCAGCGATCGCTTCCTCCATCGATAGTGTCAAGGATTCCGCTGATGATAAAGTCCCGACAATCGGAACTACCATTAAAAACAGCTTAAATTTCTTATTCATAACGTAATGCCTGGGCGGGGTGGATTCTCGCGGCTTTCACTGCTGGTGGAGTCGCTGCAAGAATCGATATCAAAGTAACAAAGCCGAATGACCACAGATAGGGTGTTAAGGAATTCGGATCGATCTCATAGAAAAAGATCGCCATGGAACCCCTGACTCCTGGAGACAGAATAATTGGGGAAAGTAGAACCAATGCTATAAGAAATCCTAAAGTGAGTTGCTTGGCAGCATGGGTAAACACCAGCTTGAAGACGGCAGCTTGAGTGGCGCCAAGAGCCTGGCGAATGCCAAATTCCATGATGCGCTGATTAACCGAAAATGTAATGACTCCATAAATACCAACAGCGGCAAGGAATGCTGCCAGTATGCCGAATTCACGGAATATCGAGTTAAAGAATGTCAATTGTACGAGTGCCTGGTCGTTCAGGTCCTTTGGTGTTCCAACCTTATATATGGGTAGGTTGTTATCCAATTTGCGGAGCTCTTCCCGGATGATTGACACGACACCATCCATGTTTCCGTCTGGGCTAACAAGAATCGTTATGAAGCGGGGCATGGTGGCAACGGTTTGAGGTGCATAAAAGGCGGCACCATCTCTATCTGCGTTATTCAGGACACCCGCTTCCTGCATGCCTTCAACAATTCCAATCACTTCTACCATTGGAAGGGATTCGAATTCCATCTCACCTATCGATAAATTAGGTTTGAATTGCTTTCCTATCGGGTTGTCGCCGGGCCATTCCCTTTCGGCCAAGGCTTTATTGATAATGACTCTTCTTGGAGAATCTACAGCGAAGTCTTCCGGCTTGAAGTGTTCACCTTGTAGTAAGGGGAGTTGAATTGTCGTGAAGAAATCCTTGGAAACGTATTGAAAACGACAGAATTCCCGATCGGACTCGTCCGCATAAACGCGACCGGGCATCTCGTAGTTAATTCCAGGTCCTTCCATGAATTGGTACCGATGTGATGTGCTGACGGATCTAATCTCTGGACGAGCCTCAAGGTTTAACAACAGGGTTTGGATTAAATTAGCGCAATGCTGCTCCGTCGGATAGGAATCTTCAAACAATCCGATCCGAGCGGTCATCACTTCTTGCGCATCATAAGCGTAATGGAGATTTGTAGCATTAGAAACGCTTTTTGTGAAAAGCACAACCAAGGTCAGAATGACAGCTGCTACGCTAATTTGTACGACTACCAGGATTTTGCTGAACAGCCCCATGTGCAGAGATGAGCTGGTTCGAGTGTCATCCTTGAGGATTTCATTGTGATTCAATCTCGAAGCTTTATAGGCAGGTAAAAGACCGGAAAAAATTCCAGTGGCGATTGTGAGACAAGCCACTGCTACTAACACTCTCCAATCGAAAGTGAAGTCCATCCAGAAGGGGGCATTCAGTTCCACTAGAGTGTCATTTAATTCCTGGGTATCAAAAGCTGCCAATATTAATGCCAGAATTGATCCGAGGAGAGCGATTAAGAGGCTTTCAGTTAGAAATTGGGAAATAATCCTGCTGCGTGAAGCACCCAATGCCGAACGAATGGCAACTTCCTTTTGCCTTCGCATGGAACGTGACAAGAGCAGGTTTGCCACGTTGGCACAGGCTATGATCAGTATAAGGAACGTGATCAGCAACATGACTGCCATGAGCGATTTCGTTTCATCACCAAGAAATTCTTGAATAAAGGGCTGCACGTTGACGTCACGGAATCCCTTTTGAGTTTCAGGATGATCGGTTTCCAAATTTTTGGCGATAACGGCCATGTTGGATCGTGCCTGATCGAATGAAACCCCTTCCTTTAATCTTCCAAATACCTCCAGACTCATGACGGATTCA
>JAUVDD010000106.1 GCA_030595525.1 Puniceicoccales bacterium | reverse complement strand
ACTGACAGGGAGGACAAGGATCCACGCCGACAAATTCGATTCCCTGCAGGATGAATCGCTTTCCAACGAGATCTGGCAGCTTCAAACCCCGAACAAAAACATTTCGTCGAACAGACTCCGGCGGTATCGGTTTTCCGGCATGATCAGATAGCTTGTCTGCTACATCCATGTCGAAAAACGTAATTTGCTTCCTGTGATCAGATTCCCTGATCGAATACCGATCTCCTTCAATTCCTTTACCCGAAATGAGGTTCACACTCTCTTTTCGAATGGTCGGATTTTCTCCCGGTTCTGAATTAAAATGACCAACAAAGTTATGGTCTGGCGAAATGAATATATGTTCTATTTGGCACTTCATAATCAGTCTCCAATTTATATGAGTTCTATGCTGTTAAATAAAATACGCAGCGAAACGAGGCCCACCAGCAAAGCGGTTCCCTTTTGCATTACCTTGGGAGATAAACCACGGCTTCCCAACCGACTGCCCAAGGTTCCTCCAAGTAACACTGCTCCTCCAAGTGGAAGAATCATTGCGGCATACTCAGCACTGCCTGTCTTGGAAAGTTGGCCCAATAAACCCGCAATTGAATTAATGACAATATAGATGGAAGCGGTAGCGGCTGCTTCCTTCGGGGTTGCCCATTTGAGTAACATCAGGACAGGTGACAAATATATTCCGCCACCGATTCCAGTTAGTCCTGACAAGGTTCCCAGCCCAGCTCCGATTCCCAATCCGGAATAACGATGAAGTGGTCGTAATGTTTCCTTGTCTGAAGCTGCCCGCTTTCTCCACAACAGGAATGCGGCAGCGGCAAGCGCTACTCCCAATAACAGAAAATACGCGGATGGAGGAATTTTGTAGCGACCGGCCAAATACGCGCAGGGAATGGAAAGCACGAACAGCGGTATCATTCGTTTCCAAGGGAAATGGCCCATTCTGATAAATCGTATTGCTCCACCTGTAGCGACCACAAGATTACAACTCAATGCAACTACCGGGATGACTGATGCCGAAAATCCAGCCAGTGCCAAAACCGCTGTGTACGATGAACCTCCTCCGAATCCCACACTCGAATACAAAAAGGCTATGACACAAAATACAATAGCCATCCAGATGATCTCAATAGACATCTGTTTTATCCTCCTATATCGATCATGGCTGCCTGTTGTCGAAAGGCTTGTGGCCGCTTCTTGATATTCAGTGCCTCGACAATCTGCTTTCTAAGCGGATTCAAATCCCCGCATCCCGCCATCTTCAGTGATTCATGCAGAGGAAATGTATCGGGTTGCGCAAGGCATCCATACAACCTGCCGGCGGAATCCAGTCGCAACCGACGGCACCCTTCGCAGAAAGGAGTCGATGTCGGCAATATGAACCCGCAGGTGGTTGTCGATCCGTCCTTCAATGTGGCCCGGTAATCCCGACTCGTATCCCCTTGCTTATACCATAATGGCTCAAGCTCGGCCACTTTCGATAATTCCTCCTGAATCTCTTCTCCCGATACATAGTCGGCATCAAACTCGGTTGCCGCCGGTCCAATTGGCATCATTTCAAGGAAACGGATATGAATTTGTTCACTGGCAGCGAACTGCAACAAATCGCACAATTCATCAGAATTATAACCACGCTGGACAACTGTATTAAGTTTGATCGCCAAACCTGCATCCTTGGCTGCACTGATGCCTTTAAGAACAACATCCAGACGACTGCCCGTAATCTGTTGAAAGACCTCAGGCCTGATGCTGTCCAGACTGACGTTTACGCGCTTCAATCCAGCCTCCTTCAGCGGTTGAGCCAATTCTGCCAAACGTATCCCGTTGGTGGTGACCGCCAGTTCTGAAATACCGATATCGGCACATCCGGCTACCACGTCAACGATGCCGGAATACAGGAGAGGTTCTCCACCAGTGAAACGAAGCTTGGAAATGGGAACAGCTTCGGCAAGGTGGGCGATTCTCTCAATCCACACCTGTGGGAGCAGCTCACCTCGTTTTGTATATAAGATGTTATGACCGGCTGGGCGGCAGTAACAACACTGCATGTTGCAGCGATTCGTCAGACTAACACGTAATGCTATCGGTTCTTTTTTTATCATGGCTCCTTTCCAAATACGGGAGGCGTGTCGGTTTCCCTTCACACCCTATCGGCCAGAACGTCATTGAGTGCATCTTTAGACGCAATGGCTCGGAGTCGGTTTTTGGTTAAATATGGTTTTAAAGGTTAAACTGGTTCAAGTCCTCTCTTTCATTAATACAGCGTTTCGAGGTGCTGGACAGACATCGTGACAAATTCCGCAGCCAGTACAAGCCTCCGCATTCACCATCGGTATTCCGTGGTCGACAATCATCGCTTCAGGCTCCGGACAACGCTCATAGCAGATCGAGCAAAAGGTGTTCCTCTGCGCCAGGCAAAAGCGGCCTTGAATGATCGCCACCATCGGAACTTCCGATTTCTTCTCGGCAACGGCTACGTTCCCCGATCCTTTCACTTTCTTCGGTGAAGGCACCCAGCGGGACATCCATTCTCGGCGTGAAATGCTTTTACTCATTTAAGTTCAGTCAGGGATTGAGTAAGAAACTTACGTCCCTCCGTCGTGGCTGTCGAGATATGACATTGGGTGCAGCTGTTACGCTCCGGGTGCGTGGTCGCCAATCCCATCGTGTCCTCAGGGGAATGACACATCAAACAGTCTTCATATCCCTCGATCTCGTGAGGGATAACTGTCGGGGGCTTAGCCGGATTCCGTCGTCCTTGCTTCAAGGCGGTCACGGGTGAAGTCCACTCGACCTGGAATGCTACAGGATCCGATTTCAGGAACTGTCGCGAATCCATTGTCGCCAAAGACACATGGCATTGCGTGCAATTGCCACGATCCGGATGAGATGTCACAGGGCCACTATCCATGCTGGAAGTGTGACAATCCTGGCAGTTTTTAGTCCACACGGTTGAATGTGGAATAGCCGGAGGAGCTCCCTCGTATGTCTGTACTAAGTGCAATGCTGGCTCGGGAGCCTCAATCGATTTCGCTTCCCAAAATCCCTCAAACTGATCCCAATCCAATTCTATCAACAAGTGTTTCTCATTTGAGGCAACGCTGACATGACACTGCTGGCAGTTATTCCTTAACAAGTGGGAAGTTCCCGGATTGTGATTAATCATATGGCAATGCTGGCATTTGTAATCATCCCGAATCACGTGCGGAACGACTGGTGGTGCCCCTTCCAGGGTGATAACCATGGTCTCGCCATTCAAGATGACCGCGCATCCTGCCAAACAGGTGAATGCCAATGAGAAATAAAACAATTTCAGCTTATGCATCATGCCTCCTCTAAACAATCGATCTCTGGGTTTCATTTGAAAATCCTCAATCAGGTTATTCTCAGGCGGGGTAGATTTTAACGGCACACTTCTTGTAATCCGATTGCTTGGAAATGGGATCAACCTCCCCAAGCGTCACATCATTGACCAAAAGGTTCTCGTCGAAAAATGGGATGAACACACTACCTTCCGCGACGGTTGAGCGGCCCTCAATCCAAACTGGCAACTTCAACTTAGCCCGTCTGGATTCAACGACGACCTTATCACCACTACGGAGATTCAATTTCTCTGCATCCGTCGGATTCACTTCAACATAGGCATGAGGCATGGCCCGACGCAATTGAGGGACTCGCATGGTCATCGTTCCCGTGTGCCAGTGTTCGAGAACTCGCCCCGTACACAACCAGAACGGATACTCCTTGTCCGGTTCCTCGGCTGCCGGTTCATACGGGTTAAACCAGATCTGGGCTTTGTCATCCTTGGTGACTGAATTGTAGAACTGGATGCCCTTGCCCTTCTCGACATGCTGGTCATCAAATTCGGCAAACCGGTAACCGGTCTCGCGCCAGGACCCGTCTGGCTGCTGGTTCACCGGCCAACGCATGCCGCGGTTTTCAACAAGAACATCGTATGGCGCCACATTCTTTTTCTTGGCATATGTAAAGGGCCGATATTCCTCATAAAGGGCCTTGTCGACATTCACGTCGTAGTAGTGTTCCCATTCCCAAACCGGAACTTCTTTTCCGTTATCATCCTTTACGGAGAAAAGGAAATTGCCGTCCTTGTCGCGCATGGCGGTTGGATCCATTTCGTACAATTTTCGTGCCACTGCTATCATCATCCAGCAGTCATCACGAGCTTCACCAGGAGGATCCACCATTTTGAACCACTGTTGGGTTCGTCTTTCAGAATTCCCAAAGATACCATTCTTTTCCACCCATCCGGATGCTGGTAAAACCAAATCGGCCATCCTTGTTGTCACCGTCGGATAGATATCTGCGACAATCAGGAACTTGTCTTCTAGTCCTTCCTTCGCCTTGAAGAGCTTTTTCAGGTTTGGAAGGCTCTGGCCGGGATTTGTGACCTGTACCCAGATCGTCTCGATATCCCCACCGCTTTCTGTCGGGGTGCAGAATTGCTCCCACATCTTGACGGTGTGGTAGCCCGGAACAGGATTAATGGTTCCGGCAGGGAGATTCCAGAAGTTCTCGGTCGCAACACGATGATCTTCCTTAGCTACCAAACGTCCACCTGGCAACGCATGTGCAAGAGTGCCCACCTCACGACAGGTACCACAGGCAGCCGGTTGTCCAGTCAGGCTTTGTGGACCGTCCCCGCGTTTCCCGAAGTGGCCACTAAGCAAATGAACGCCATTGATCATGCGATTCATGGCAGTGCCACGGGTATGCTGGTTCACGCCCATGCACCAGATACTGGAAATGCGATTTCCCTTATCTGCAAAGAGCTTGCCCAGCATGCGGATCTTCTCAGCTGGTACTCCGGAAATTTCCTCCACGTACTCCGGCGTGTATTTCTTAACCGACTCCTTGTACTCCTCAAAGGATATGGCCTTTCCGAATAAACTGAATGGTTCGGTGTCGCCTCGGAAATTACAGAACTTTTCAACGAACTCCTGATCATGGGAACCGCTGGCAATCAGAAGATGGGCGATGCCGTTGACTATCGCTAAATCGCTCTGCGGATTAAACTGCAAAAACTCGTCAGCGAAGTCGGTTGTACGGGTACGACGTGTTCCGATATCGATCAATTTCACCTTCTCACCCTTCGAACGGCGATCGATGACACGTGAAAACAGAACCGGATGCATTTCCGCCGGATTGTTCCCCCAGGTGATCAGCGTGTCACAATAGTCAAAGTCATCATAGCAGCTCGGTGGTTCATCCACTCCGAATGTGGAGACATATCCTGTTACCGCTGAAGCCATGCATAAGCGGGCATTTGGATCGATATGATTGTTCGAAAGTCCACCCTTGATGAATTTCTGGGCAATATATCCCTCAATAACTGTCCACTGGCCGCTGCCATAAAAGGCGAAACTCTTGGATTTCTTCGCGATCCGCTTGGCAATTACGTCAACTGCCTCGTCCCAGGAGATTTTCTTCAATTCGCCATTCACCCGCAACATCGGATGCTTGATGCGGTCTTTTCCATAAAGGATGCCACCCACATTGTAGCCCTTCACACAAAGCAAGCCCTTGTTCACCGCTGCGTCCGGATCACCAGCAATCGCTTCGACTTTACCATTGCGCACACCGACCTGCACATGGCAACCCGTGCCACAGAAACGACAGGGTGCTTTATCCCACTTCAGTGGCCCGTTGGCCATTAAAGCCGAGGCTTCTGGTTTTCCACTCACCTTGGAGTATGCAGCGGCCGTTGCAGCGGCCATTGCTGATGTCTTGAGGAAGGAACGACGGTCTACATTCATCTTGATTTTCTCTTTCTGGGGGTTCGTTTGTTAAATTTTGGCACTTTCTTCCGGGCAATCCACGCTCGAAAATACTGTGTCCACAAAATACACGCCATCCAGCTTTTCGATCCACCGGAGGAGCTCTTTGCTCATGATTTCTGTTGGGGTGTCCATGACTAGCGGCAGCCATTTCTCATTCAGCTCACCAAGTTCTATCTCGGTACGGTCGCGCAAGAGCGATTGCGCCGCAGCCGCACGGTCCGGATCTTCGTCCAGTGTTACAAGGAGTCCTTTTACAGGCATTTTCTGGTGGAGTTTGATGGGGAATATCAGTAATTAACGAATTAAAGATAGTTAATGCTGGATATATCAGTGGTGCAAATT
>JAUVDD010000407.1 GCA_030595525.1 Puniceicoccales bacterium | reverse complement strand
GATTTGCGTTTGGTCTGGGCGGGTTCCCATCCCTTTTCGGCTTGGGTGGATCAGGAAATTACTCCAAGTCCGCGTTACAAGAAACTCGTCGAATTGATGCAGGACACCGCTCGACGAATCGTTACGTTCGGCATGCACGTCCATGTTGGCGTGGATTCAGGTGATAAGGCTGTAATGGTGGTGGATCGACTGATGCGCTATTTATCCACCCTGTTGGCTCTTTCAGTCAACAGTCCGTTCTGGGTTAGCCGGAAGACTGGACTACAGTCCCAGCGAATCAAGATAATGGAGCAATTACCAGCCGCTGGTACGCCCCCCATCCTGCGTAATTACAGCGAATATTGCTGGGTAGTGAATCAATCAATACAAAGTGGATTCATTAATAGTATCCAGGAAATCTGGTGGGATGTGCGGCCGCATCCACGGTTCGGCACTGTGGAAGTACGGATATTCGATATCCCTCAGAACTTGGAGGATGCCCTGGCCCTGACTGCCTTGACTCAATGCCTGGTTGTAGCGTTAAGCGACCAGATCGATAGCGGTGTCTATCAATACGATATTCATCCGATTGTTGTTCGTCAGAACAAGTGGAAAGCCGTTCGTTATGGCATTCAGGCAGAATTGATAGATCCTGTAACTCACAAGACAATCCCTGTAAGAGAAATGGTCTTCTTCCTGTACGAGAAATTAAAACCCTATGCTGAAAAGCTTGGATGCATGCAGGAACTGAATCATATCATTACCATGGTAGACCACTCCTCCGGTGCGGAAGCTCAGATCGAATTATACGAGAAGCATAAGCATGACCTCAAGGCAGTGGTTCAGGCTTTGGCAGTTCCACGCTAGGACCTAACGTCCGATTGATTAGAGTTTAATATTGCCAGACCAGCGGTATTTATCATATTCCCTGTCGATCATATTATGTCACAGGGATCAGAGAAAAAAGAAAAGGGAATCAGTCGCATCGATTCAGGATCAACCCACGGATGGTTTGTGCGTGGTTACCGCAACGGAAAAACCTTCTCGCGACTGTTCAGCGACTTAAAATGCGGTGGAAAGCAGGAGGCTCTGCTTGAGGCACGTTCCTTCCGTGAAAACTTAAGGAAAGAGCTTGAGGAAATACCGGCGAAACCTCGTGCCCGAAGGGTTGTCACTAAGGATGTTCGTAACACAACCGGAGTCCTGGGAGTTTGTAGGACAACCAAGAAAAGCCCCAAGGGTGTCCTCCACGAGTGCTTTTCAGTTTCATGGCGCCCAACACGCGGTGTTCAGAAATGCACATCCTTCTCAATCCGAAAATACGGAGAAAAGGAAGCATTCCGTTTGGCTGTCGCCCATCGAAAACAGAAAATGAAGGAGATACTGAGAACAGAATATCTCTCGTGATCTCTTAAATTAGCGGATTGAATTCCTTATCAATCCTCAGTCTCACAGGCAGCCAGTGCCGCCCCTATTATACCGGCTTTATTTCCTGAACTGGCCAACTCCCAGGGAGTTTCAATATCGATATACTCATCGAAGAGTTTCGGTTTCTTAACGCCTCCACCACCCAATATGATTAAATCCGGTTGCAGAAGATGCTCCAGATACAGGAGAAAACTTCCAAATCGCTTTCCCCATTTTTCCCAGGACATCTCCTTTCTTATTCTGGCACGTTCGGAAACATAACTCTCAGCGTGCTTCTTTTTGAATTCGATGTGCCCAAGTTCCAGATTCGGAACGAGATGACCGTTGGTAAAAAGCACCGTCCCGATACCAGTCCCTATGGTCAACATGAGAACCGTCCCAGAATGACGATGCGATTTCCCTGCTCCAAATTCCATTTCTGCAAAACCCGCTGCATCGGCATCATTGATTACCCGGACAGGTCCCAGGTTCATACCTGACAGGCGCTTTTCCAGATTTACTCCAATCAGGCACTTTTCCAGATTGGCGGCCGTGTAGATCGTGTTCGCTCGGATTACTCCTGGAAATCCAATCCCAACCGGACCGTTTTCGAATCTTAGCTCGTTGATCAACTGCCGGACTGTTGCTACCACGGCATCTGCATTTGAGGGCTGCGGAGTGGGAATCCTTACGCGGTCTGATACCAGATTCCCCGTTTCCGTATCAACAATGGCTCCTTTTATGCCACTTCCACCAATATCAATCCCAAGCGCCAACATGTCGTTAAATTGTAGAAAAATTCCGTGGATTCCAACTCCATAATTCCTAACGTTGAAACTATCCCTGAAACAATCACCAAATCAACAGGTTTCAGATAGCAAACGAAATGCACTTAGCAAATCCTCACCACTTTCCCTATGGCCTAATTCAAGTCGCTGGTGTCCATGATCTGACAGAAGCAGAACTCCTCCTGAATTCGGGTGTGGACATGATTGGTCTCCCACTGAGATTGACGGTCAACGACGAGGATTTGAGCGAGGAATCGGCGGTGAGGCTGAGCAGGACTCTACCGGGGAAATGTTGTCTAATCACCTATTTGAACAAGATATCAGATATCACCGAGTTCACCAGGGAGCTCGAGGTAGACTACGTCCAACTTCACGGGGATGTGGATCCGGGAATAATGCCCGAACTAGTAAAACAACTGCCTCACGTGAGATTCA
>JAUVDD010000300.1 GCA_030595525.1 Puniceicoccales bacterium | reverse complement strand
AACGCGGAGGCCTTTATATTTTCCAGGATACTTTTATGGAATCAGTTTGGGCTCAGGTAAAATATCCACATAACCAGCACCCTTGTTTCGAAATGCGGTAATTGTTTGAAGTCGCAACATCTCCAACTTCTTTCGGAAATCTTTCCTGACAGCCAGGTTATTGAGTTCCTCGGGATCACTTCTCAAATCATACAATTCCTCGATACAATCCTCTGCCAGGTAACGTGTATATTTGTACCGGCCCGTGTGCAGCATGATCCATGCGGGAGAATTGTCGAATGTCAGTGCCTTCCAGTTTTTCTCCCTAATCGCTTGCTCAATCTCAGTATTGTCGTAGATGCTGCAGGTGTATGTTTGGATCATGGGTTCGTCAGTCCATGATTTATCATGCGCTGGTTCCTTGAGCAACGTGGTAAAATCCCTGCCATCCAGTGGAATTCCCGGTTTCACGTTCGCAAGTGAATGTATGGTCCGGATAATATCTGGGCCATTAACGGGAAGATCACATATTTCGCCCTGAACAAAGTGGTTCGGGGCATAGACAATGAGCGGATTACGCAAGGCAGCATCGTAAGGATAACGCTTATCCCGTAACCCATGATCTCCCCAGGCAAATCCCTGATCGGAAGTGAAGATGATGATTGTATTATCAAGCTGGCCACTGTCTTCCAATGCCTTGAATATCCGACCAATCCCCTCATCGATTGCCGAGACAGCTTCGTTGTATTGCTTCACCCAGGAATCAAAACTCCTGTCCTTGTACATCGGCATCCCGTCCTGCTTTTTCCATTTGGTCCATTCGTTCATGTGCTTGGGCTTACCTGGACGTGGTCCGAATATGTCTTTTGGAATGGGAGTAGAGGCGCCATCCTTGTAGCCATCAATATGGCGCTCTGCAGGCGTGTACGGACCATGAACGGCACCAAAACACAGCCAAAAGTACCATGGTTTGCCTGAATCACTCTGTTCGTTGATGAATTGAACCGTATAATCGGAATAACGATCCGTGCTGTACCCCTCCAGTTTCACCGGATCGCCGCCATTGATATTAACGGATTGTCCCCAGTAATAAGTGGTGTGCTCATGCTTTTGCCCGTGATCCCAAACAACCGACCAGTCCCATGCTGCACCATGCTGGTGCATTTCAGTACCTTTTCCCCAGTGCCACTTCCCAATCATTCCGGTGGTATAGCCCTGCTCCCGGAAATCCTGTGCCCAATACCGGGTACACGCGTCCGTCACATTGTGCTGCAAACGGCCAGTCAATGTTGAGGCCCTTGATGGAACGCATTTCGCTCCCGTGAAGGCCTGCGTGAACATGACTCCGTTCTCCGCCAAACGATCGATATTCGGGGTATTCGCGTACGCATACGCACCCGGATAGCAACTCAACGTCCGATAGCTTTGATCATCGGTGAAAACATGGAGGATATTCGGCCGGTTAGCCTCTGTGGCAGATACCCACTGTGAAAACACCGCAATGGTGGTTAAGAATACAAGTCGTGTGATCATTTCAAAGGAAGGGGGTCAGACCTTGGATTTTGGTAATGCCTGTCGGCAAAGCTCAAATACTGTTCCCAATCGAATGCTGTCACATCGTGTTTTCCTGTCCGGATGTGATAACCAATGAAATCTCCTACCGGCGTATTCACATCCGGTTGCGTCTCAACGCCCACCCCAGGTTTACCAAACAGCGCATAAACTTCACCAGCCGCCTTTGCGGACAAGAACTCTCCGTGAGGATCCGCCCAGACATCCTCCTTGGCACTTGCTACATAGACGGGACGCGGTGCCATCAAGGCAATCAGTTCATGCTGGTCAACCGGCAGTGCGCTTTCGTTTCCATTGTATGATTTAAAATTCCCATTGAACCAGTGTGGAAAGCTGGTGTTGATCCGTTCGACAGTCTCACCGAAGGCCCGTCGACTCAGGGCAGCCCCACCACAACCAGAATTATTGGATATCGTAATCGCAAACCTCTCATCATTGGCACCCGCCCAAACAGCCGTCTTCCCAAGTCGTGAGTGTCCCAACAGGGCAATCCGATTCGAATCAATGTCTAGATCCGTCTCAAAGTAATCCACAATCCTGTTCAAACCCCAGCTCCATGCGGATATCGCGCTCCAATCTTCCAAAGCAAGAGATTTCCCATTTTCATCGATCTTATAGAATGACCGGATCCCATCTTTCCATCCCTCCTTATGGTCTGGTTCAATGTCGCCGTAATAAGCCGTCGCCAATCCATATCCTCGGGCAAGAATTGTTTCGACTGGCCAGCGGGAACTACTTGATCCACGAGCAGACTCAGTTGCTAGATGGTTCTTGTTGCCGTTTTCGTTTTTGCGCATCCATGAGGTTGATAAAGAGATGCCTTGATCCGAATGAATCGAGTGATTTCCATTGAAATTGTAGCCAAGAAAGACAGGGACTGGTCCCATGTTTTTCTTCGGCAAATAAAGGAGCACATGAACCGCATAAGGTTCGTTCTTTCCTTCAAAGTGAATGGTGATCTCCTTGCGGATCGCAGTTCCATTCAAGGCGTTGTTGTCAACGGACGTTACCTCAAATTCCATTGCTTCCGGCCTGCCAGGCCGACGGCCGTATACATGTTCCTCAAACAGCTTCAGCAATTCTCCCCGGCGACTATCGGTCCATTGGGCTGCTGACTGAATCCTTGTGCCATTATTTGCTACCAAGGGATCCGGCAACGTGTAATCCGGCACCTTCTCCTCGTCATAGTTGAAGCCAGTCGGTAAGGCTGTTGTTTGGGTCATGGGAATACTTAAAGCCATCAAAGTTAAAACGAGTCGAATTGCCAGGCAATTTGCTTTCATGGAGTTATCCTAGAAAACTTCCAATGTCTGGCAATTCAATAGCTCGCTCGGGCAAAAACCACTCATCCTAGCCCATCGGATAGTGCCTTAATCCTTTTTTCGTAAAGATAAGCGTCCTTTTTGGGGATCCCTGGCTAATCAACCTCCCACCTGAGCTTTCCTGCTCGGTATCTCTAGTCAGGACTTCGGTAATTTTGTTTCACGAATCTATGATTATTATTCTATCGTGGTAGAAGCCAGTTGAGCCGTAGAGTATTGACGACACTGAAGCTGAGATATATGAATTCCCGGTGACTCTTAAACAAAGGGAGTCCTTTCGACCCATGTTATAAGCACTAATCACTGGCAAATAATGAATCACAACCGCCGCAACTTTTTAAAATCAGCATCGCTAGC
>JAUVDD010000229.1 GCA_030595525.1 Puniceicoccales bacterium | reverse complement strand
AATTCATCAGAGTCATTAATTATCAGTGAATTCGTCCCTCGTCGAGGTCGAGAACGTCAGCAAACGAAATTATATCAGTCCGGTGTCCAGCCAGCATGGATTCCTTTGCCTTCTGTAAGGCTTCCTGTCCCATTTCACTCATACCCTTTTGGACCAACTCCCGATTCCACTTGGCAACCCTGTAATCTTCAGGAAACAGGGTTAAAAGTTTGCTCTCAAAGGCTGCCTCATCGCTCCCCGCTTCACGCACCACCTTAATAACATCTTCCGGGTCAACCCCAAGATGCAGGCAAAGGAATCGATCAAACCCCCGGCAATAGTTCCTCTGGTAGGAAGCAGGTAATTCACCTTTCAAGTCCTTGCGGATCTTTGCTATAAACCTGGGCAAGTGCAGAAGCCCCGTCGCAGCGTGCGGAATATAAGGCGATGGAAGATCGTAGCAGATAGCACCGGTTGGCCCCAGATTCTCATCATTCATAGGAAAGAAAAGTGACACTTTGATTCCGTTTGTAAAGCGTAGATCAATGCCTACAAATGCCAAAAGCCTTTTGACAAATTTCAAAGTCTGAGGAAACCTGCCTCAACAATTTCCAGCAGCATATCCCATGAAAATTATTTGGCGCGTTTCAAAATACCTTTTTCGGTATCCATTATTATTCACCATGGTCCAGGTCATGGCCATCGGCATGACTCTCTTGTTGCTCTGGGTACCGATGCTGACAAAATCGATCATCGCGGATGTAGCATCAGCGGGAGCCACTGAAAACCTGATCTGGGGCGTACTTGGTATAGTTGCCTTATACTTTGGCAGTGAGCTCCTGAACGGCTTCAGGATTGTCTTCAACAATACACTTGAACAGCGCGTTCTCTTCGACATGCGGCGGGACTTGCATCAAAAACTACTGATTCTCCCAATTTCCTTTTACGACCAAAGAAAATCCGGGGAAATCTCATCGCGAGTCATTGAGGATGTTCTGGCAGTCGAGCGCGCACTTCTCGATGGCACAGAAATCGGAGGGCGCGCAATCGTCATGATCATCGGTGTGACGATCATGTTGTTTACCATCAACCCACTCCTGGCATTTTTCGTATTTCTTCCGGTTCCCTCCCTGATTATTCTCGGCTTCTATTATTCCAAGGGATCAAGGCGCATCTGGAAACGGGTTCGTGAAGCAGCGGGAGACTTGAACAGTCTTCTTGTAGAAGATATTCAAGGCAATCGCCTGATTCAAACCTTCGCCCTGCAAAAACGTGAAGGCCGGCGTTTTGACAAAAAAGCTGAGCTTTTACGCTTTCGGACCCTACGGGCCATGTTTCGCTGGGCCGCCTATAGCCCGGGAACCTCTTTTGTCACCAACCTCGGAACAGTTGCCGTAATTGGGTTTGGCGGTTGGATGATCCTCAGTGGCGAAAGTTCCTTTGGATTTCCGGAAATGTTAGCCTTCCTGATGTATGTGGGAATGCTGTATATGCCTCTCGGGCAATTACATGGCATCAATCATCTGGTCGCTGCAGGCAAGGCCTCCGGCGAACGGGTTTTCGAGATTCTTGATGCGGATGTCGAAGTCGAATCGCCTGAAAACCCAAAGCCCTTCCCTGATGGTTCCCTGCAAGTTTGCTTTAATAATATTTCTTTTCAATACCCGGAACGACCGGAAGTTCTGACTGATTTCAATCTTGAGCTGTTAAAAGGAAAAGTGACTGCGCTGGTTGGCCACACGGGCGCCGGAAAAAGCACAGTAGCGAACCTGGCTATGCGGACTTACGATGTGACAAGCGGGACAGTCACCATCAATGGAACCGACATCCGCGAATTCGATCTTGAGGAAGTCCATTCCAGTATCGGCCACGTCGCACAGGATCCTTTTCTGTTCGAAGGATCGGTCAGGGAGAACATGATGCTGGCAAAGGAAGATGCCATTGATGAGGAAATCATCAGGGCATTGGAAGGTGCCTCCGCATGGGATTTTGTTAAGAAACTCCCTGAAGGCCTGGATACAAATATCGGCGAGAAAGGGATCCGTTTATCTCAAGGCGAAAAACAACGCATGACCATCGCTCGTGTGCTGCTCAAGAATCCTTCATTCGTTATCCTGGATGAGGCTACTGCCAGTGTTGACACAATTACGGAGCGCTTGATTCAGGACGCCTTGGAAAACTTAACCGCAAACCGTACGGTTCTGGTCATCGCTCACAGGCTATCAACAGTGAGAAAAGCCGATCAGATTGTCTGCATGAAGGATGGTCAGATAATCGAACTGGGCTCACATGATGAGCTTCTGGCTGCTCAAGGGCACTATGCCAAGCTCTGGAGCTATCAGAATGATCTCATTCCTGAGAATGCAGAGGTGTAGTTGAGTTTTTCCTTAATGGATTCTTCCCGACGGATCGGTCTGCAATGGCTCGATGATATTCCCTGAATGCACTGGCTCCCTCAGGGCCCATGTACTTGTTCAGAGTCTTGGAGGAGGTCCTTCGCAAGTCCACCAACATTAAACCGTCCAAACTGTCATTAAATGCCGGATCGACATTAAAACTCAGGAAAGTGGCATTCAATTTCAAATACTGGCGAAGTAAAACAGGGACGCCCCGTTCTTCTCTTTCAATTTCTGATATGAGTGCTGAGACGTCTTCTATATCGCGCACCGCCCGCTTAAAAGAACCCTTGTCCAGGGAACCAAAAAACCGGGACCGGGCTGGATTACGGGCCTTAACTTTCGAGGCTAGAATCGGATCCTGATTATGCTCCTTCAAATAGGTGACCATCAGGTTCTTGGACAAGCCTCGGTATTCATTGCTGATACTGACTGGACCAAACAATGTACAATACTGGGGACGACGAACAATGAATTGGCCAATCCCCTTCCAAAGAAGCCCGAGAGAAACAGGTTTTCTCTGGTATTTTTCCACCACGAAAGACCGGCCAAGCTCAATAGCTGGTGAAATCGATTTAATGACTCCGGTCTTAAACCGGAATAAAGTTGAAGTGTACAATCCGCTCTTCCCTTTTACCGGAATAATCTCATCGGAAAGCCCCAGTCGGTACGCCCCGACAATTTCACGTTCCTTCCGATTCCAGATGAACAGGTGGTAATAGTCCGAATCGTATTTATCTAAATCCGTTGATTCTCCGGTTCCTTCACCCACCGCCCGGAAAGTGATTTCCCGAAGCCGTCCCAACTCGAGTACGATATGCGGGATTTTGACAACCTTGGCAGCGTAAACAACATATGGATCGTGCTCAATTAGGACCTCTTCCACGGTCAAGCCAGCAAGGTCCTCTTCCAGTTTCTCAACTGGTTGGGTATCCACAATCTTCTTCCCGGAATGTGAATGCCTTAGTCCTTTTGTGAAAAAAGTTTTCTCAGCAACTTCACGGCTCTTCAGGATATATGAACGAAGTCTAAGAAAATCCATGATCTCTCGAGAAGATCCAAAGTGCTCCAATCTTTTTGCGGAAATAGGATTACCAATTCGTACTTCTATTTCCCTGCCCCGTGTTTTGATCATTTCCCGCGGAAGCATCAGGGTTCTCAGGAGAGGGTGTATCAGTCCGGCCAGCTGGAAAATATCCGAGTTTCTTCCGTCGAAGTATACCGGGACCACTGTGGCTTTTGTCTTAAGAATTACTGGAGCAATATTTTCCACCCACTCTGGATCAGTTACACGCCGGGATCCCCATTTTAAATGCGAGACCGCACCGGCTGGAAATGTACCCAAAACATTCCCCTCTTTCAACCAGCGCATGCTGTCC
>JAUVDD010000115.1 GCA_030595525.1 Puniceicoccales bacterium | reverse complement strand
CTGTTTGTTCGCGGCGTCATGTTTGCGGATTGTATATCGGACATTTTGCGACCCGGGCTGAGGACGGTGACCAGGAGGGTCTCCATTGCGGGTGCTGTAGCGACATCGATGTAGGGATGGGCCGTTGCGTTTTCGGGAGCGATATCAAGGTTTCCCTTTAGACGGTTCATACCAACGGAGGCAAAGGTCGTGGCCCGCAAAACCGCGTGAGGCCGTCGAACAATAAAGCCATCCGGCAGGATTTTCTGAACCACTTCTCCGTCCAGATTGTATCCGAAGAAGCGGGCGGTGAAGGATGATGGATTCGTCCATTTGCTGAGCCGGTCCACTATAACAACGGCTGGTTCTTCGTAGAGGACAATCACGGTACGAATGACCTCCTTGACGTCAATGTCAGCCAGACGGTAAGGCTGGGTAGCGTCGCTGGTCCACTGGGCGTGCCGAGATGTGGATTCCTGATGAGTGATGCGGGCGAATGATCGCGACGGATTGGTTCCCTCCACGCCATTGTGATGCTCATGTCCACGGCCATCAACGAGGATGGCACTGTGTCCTTCGGTCAGCCTCAATCTCCATGAGGGATCAGCAAAACCATAGGGCGGGCGAAGCGGATCCGTGACGAGTTGCTCCCCGTAGCATTTGACAATGATGCTGTTGCGATCCGCATGCTCATGATTGGCTGGGGGACCACTTCGCATGGCCACGACCAGGTCGTCCACACCGAAACCAGTCCGGGCAACAACGCGGTCGAGATCGGAAACCCAGAGTCGAGGACCCGGTGCTGGTGGTTGTGCCTTTACGCGGGAATCATGCCAGATGACGGACCAGAAATTATGCGCACCGCCAAGGATCTGCGCATACCACTGGGCAAGTGAATTACGGTTAACGGAGGCGATCCAGAATGGAAGTGAAGATTGAGTGAACGGGCGTGTGCTTGTCGGATGTCGGCCACTGTCTCCAAAGTTCACGATGCCATACGGAGCGAGATGCGTTGGCATGGACATGTTGAGGATGAATTCCATGTAGCCGTCCCAGTTAATCAAGTCTTCTGACGCTTCCTTTGTATGGCGGGCCAGTGAGACGACGGCTTGCTGTAAATGTTGTGCGGTGTAGTGCCCATAATTGACCTCCTCATGGTAGGAACCATCGGGCTGAAATATCGAGCCGAAGACGTCCGTGCTGAACGTGCCCATTTCCAGCCATCGCTGAGTCAGCGGACTTTCTCCCATCTCCAGTTGATAGGCAACGGCGCCAATGACCAAGGCGGAGGCTGGGACGGCCCGCAGATTGGTGTCACTGGTAATCTCCGGCCGCCGGTTCATGTCGTTCAGCGCAGTGGGACGATGTTCAAGAAATGTGCTCTCCGGATCAAATCTCCAACCGACAACTTCCTGTGGATGACGGATGCCATAGAGGCACCGGTAGCAGGCTTCACAACCCCGCTCACCCATGATGCGGAACCACTCCCGGCGTTCCTTTTCGGATACCAGGCTTCCCAAGAAATCAGCAGTCAGGGAGACAGCGACAGTCGAACTGGAGCCCCGCTGCACCGCGATGCTTTTGTCACCGTCCAGGAAGAAATCCCAGCGCTTGAATTTCATGATTTCACGGATGGCCTGCTTGGCCAATTTCGCGGCCTCCTCGTCACCAGTCATGAGGTAAAGGAAGGCCATCGATTCCGCCGTGCTGCCCAACCGACCGATATCGTATAGCTGGTCGTTGTATCGCAGTTCCTTTTTGATAAAGCTGTACTCGGCCTCCTTGTCGAAGCCTGTCAGTTGCTTCCGGAAATCAGTAAAGAGCGGGTCGTTGTGGAAATTGTCGCGAATCCGATCCAAGTCAGCTTCATCGAACAGGAGCCCGTAGGTCAATTCGCCGTTGGAGCTGCTTGCGGATCGTCCTGGAAGGCGGTGCAGGACAAGGCTGGACGCGCAGATGGTGGAGAGGGCTTTTAGGGCGTGTCGTCGATGCATGGGATGTCCTTTTAAAAGGGTTATTAGGTGTTCGTCCCGAATTTGCACAGGGATCCGGCCAAAGAGAATGTATTTGCCGGTTTTCAGTAAAGCCGAGAGATTGGGACAATGAGTCTCGATCACCCTGATCCTCACCTTGGAAATGTCGCTGGTCTTCAGCTTCGTGACATGACCGTGGATGAGGCAGATGATGGTCTCCGCCTGTCTCACCTTGCAGGCTGGAATCAGACGCATCAGGATTGGGACTATCTGCTTCGGCATGGAAAGGGATCCGGATTTCAAACGGCCGAGGGCTTATGGATTGCCACGATGGTTACTCTTCCGGTTGGACCCGAGTACGGTTGGATCAGCATGGTCCTGACAGATCCCGACTGGCGCAGGCGAGGACTTGCCAGTCGCTTGATGCACATTGGAATCGAACACCTTCGGCAAAGCGGACTTGTGCCCGCCCTTGATGCGACCCCGGAGGGTGAGAAGGTTTATCGGTCCCTTGGCTTTAAGGCTGCGACCCAGCTTGGGCGGTGGCTTTTAAAACCTGGAAATCCGGGGCTTGAGGAACCGGTGACCGATGGATCGAAAATCCGGTCCGTGGAACAGGAAGACCTTGAAGCCCTGGCCAATTGGGACCGGACACAGGCGGGGATTGAGCGGAAGGAAATGCTCCGATACTTGTGTACCAACAGGCCGGATTTAGCGTTTCTGGAGGAAACTCTCGGAGGAATTATATCCGGTTACATCATGGGCCGGGATGGCGACCGCGCCACTCAATTAGGCCCCCTGGTGGCCAGTAATCCGGTATCGGCAGGACGACTGCTGAGGACAGCCCTTGGAAAAGCTGGCAGCCCCGTTTATGTGGATGCTTTCACCGAGAATCAACCGCATCTGGAGACGGATAACCCCGTGACCTGGACTCTTGAGCGGCCCTTTTTCCGGATGATTCACGCGGCCGCGAGCGCACCAGGCGATCCCCCCTCTCTATTCCTCGCAGCAGGACCTGAGTTAGGCTGATAGACCTGCCGGTTATTCGGAATCTTTCCGTAAAAGCAATTGTTACTTGTCCCTGGTTCGCCTTCTTGGCAGATCATTGGGTGCCTTGAGTGAGTCCCATTCCATTGAATTCGTGGTCATAGCCCTCTATCTGGGGGTCCTGATCGGGTTGGCTTTTGTCTTCCGGCGACTCAACCAGAACGTGGATGACTATTTCAGGAATGGTTGCCGGGGGAGTTGGTGGTTGGTCGGATCCAGTGCCTTTGTGGCAAATTTCACGGCGTGGACCTTCACCGGTGCGGCAGGAGTGGCTTTTGTTGCCGGCTGGAGTGTCATGGTCATATTCATGATTGCCCCGATGGTGGCTGCCATAACGGCGCTCTTTTTCGCTGACAAGTTCCGGCAGATCCGGGCCGTAACCGCACCGGAAGTCCTGCGCCGCCGCTTTGGTGGGGCGACTGAGCAGTTCTACAGTTATTTTGGGATACTCAATAACCTGTTGGTGTCCTCCATCCAACTCTATGGATTGGCCATATTCAGTTCAGCGATTTTCGGATTTGAGATCCATATAGTGATCATCTTCATCGGTCTGGTGGTGATGACGTACTCAATCTTCGGAGGTAGTTGGGCGGTCATGGGTACAGACTTCATCCAGGGACTCATTCTTGTTCCGGTCACGCTCTTTGTTTGTGCACTTAGCCTGAATGAGATTGGTGGCCTGGCCTCAATGTTTCAAATGATCGAGGAGAAGGGGTTGGCGCCAGATTTTCAAATGTTCAACACGGACCAGTTCGCAGGTCGCTTGTCGGATTTCACCTGGGCATGGGCCATAGCCATGCTGATGAAAAATGTTCCCGGCCAGTTGTCCCTGATTACCTCCGTTCGCTATTTTGCGGTCAAGGATGGCCGGGAGGCACGCAAAGCCGCCGTGTTGGATTGCGTGCTCTCTTCAATGGGGCTTCTCGTCTGGTTCATTCCGCCGATTGTTGCGCGTCTGTTATATGAATCGGAAGTCATGTCAATGGACCTGGCGAATCCGGCTGAATCGGCTTATGCGGTGGCTGCGATGAATCTACTTCCTGCGGGCATGTCCGGACTGATGGCGGTGGCCATGCTGGCAGCCACGATGTCAAATCTCGACACAGGACTGAACCGCAACGCGGCAGTCTTTACGATCAACATCTATCCGCAGGTCTGCCGTATGACCGGATTCACTGCCTTGAAGGGGAAGGCCCTGATGAGATTGGGCCAGGTTTGGACCCTTCTCCTGGGCGGGTGCATTATCCTGATCGCCCTCTACCTTTCGCAACAGGAAGGGAAGGGGGTCTTTGATTTTCTTTTGGAGGTTGGCGCAATCCTTGGCATGCCGATGGCTGTTCCGATGTTGATGGCGCTCTTGATCAAGCGTGTACCGAGCTGGGCCGCTCTCTTCAGCATCGCCGCCACGGCGGTTCCTTCGACCTGTGCAGCCCTGTCGGGTCGTGCTCCATGGCTTGCCGAATGGTTGCCTTTCCTGGCTGAGTCATGGAATTTACAAACAATTGTCTTCCTCAATGGTACCGTCAGTGTGTCCACCTTCCTCCTGTCCCTTCTCTTCTGGAAAAGGACTGATGCTGCTTACCGGGATAAAGTGGAAACCTTCTTCAAAACGATGCGGACCCCGATCAATTTCGAAGAAGAAGTGGGGGATGCCAACGATGCCCAGCAGCTCACCATCATCGGTAGCTTCCTGATGATTATCGGATCTGGTGTCCTGCTCCTGATGCTCGTCGACAATCCCTGGGCCTTCCAGGGACGCATCGGTATTCTCCTGATTGGAGGTGGCATCTTTAGCCTCGGCGGACTATTCCTCTTCATGGGGCGTTTCACGAATAATCATAAGAGGACTCAATCCCCTCCGGATCCATCATGAGTAAACAGCCAAACCTAATTGTTGTCATCACAGACCACCAGCGTGCCGATTCTCTCGGTATGGTTCAATGTGGACGCGAAGTGATGCCCCAGTTGAACCGTTTCGCCGAAAATTCTTCAGTATTCCGACGCGCCTACACAACGGCTCCCCTGTGCCTGCCGGCCCGTACGGCCATGGCGACGGGTCAATACCCGACCAAGGGGCTTTCCATTAATGATTTCAGTGGCAAGGAGGCGCGGCAACAAGATCTGGTCACTCGGCAACTTGAAGAGGCTGGCTACCGCATCGCCTACATCGGGAAGAACGACATCCTGACCCAACCGAGTCCACAAGCCCAGCACCAGCAGTGTGAATGGGCTGATAAACGAGATTATGCTGCCTGGTTGAAGGAAAGGAATCTCCCCGAACACTCAGGTTTTGAACACAGTGAAGAGGACTTTCTCAGTCACTACTACAAGGAAGTTGAGGAGGTCCTGCCTTCGAGTCCGGTAACTAGCCGGTACTCTTATCCGGCGACCGGACGATGGGAGGGCGATCTGGAGAATTTTCGCGATTTCTATTTTTACCGGCGAATGCGGAATTGGCTGGAAGAACAGACAGAAGTGGATGCTCCGTTTGCCGCCTTTTTTTCCATACCTTCGCCTCATCCACCGCTCATGGTCCCTGAACCATACGCCGGGATGTATGATCCGGACACGATCGATCGTCCCGCCAATGTAGGCGTCCCCGCCGAGGGGGAGCCCGCCAACCGGCAGTATGCCGTGGCCCGTCAACTCAGCAAGGACGCGACGGAAGCGGATCACCGCAAAGCTTGGGCGGCCCATCTGGGATTGCTGAGCCTGGCGGATGATGTGTTCGGCAAGCTGCTCGATGATCTCGACCGGTTGGGGCACACGGATGATACCGTGGTGCTCTTCACCAGTGACCATGGTCATCATCTGGGACAGCATAATATGTTTGGGATCAATGAACTGT
>JAUVDD010000086.1 GCA_030595525.1 Puniceicoccales bacterium | reverse complement strand
GTGGTTCTATAACTACTCTGCCCATTGCCCCACTGATCGTGATGGCAAAACAGCGGCGGATCGTTACCTTGATGACTTGGAAAGATGGTTTGGTCCGGAAGGCATTCTCGCCGCTTATGATGGTTTGGAATTTGATGTTCTCTTCAATGCGACAAATGGTGACACAGACGGTGATGGTATCGAGGACAAGGGTGTTATCGATGGTTTCAATGGCTATGGTCTGGGTGTAGTTGAATTTTTAAGACAACTGCGCGATCGCATGGGCGATCAATTCATTATCCAAGCCGATGGTGCCCTGGGCGAAGGTGGATCAAAATCGCAGCGTGCATGGGGCATCGCAAACGGGATTGAAAGCGAAGGCTGGCCTGACCTGCGCGACTCTGAAATCCATGACTGGTCCGGCGGATTGAATCGCCAGGCCTACTGGCAGGAATTTGCTGCAAAGCCGGTGTTTAATTACATCAATCACAAGTTCAACGAACCCATTCCGGGCGGGAATCCCGGTGACAAACGGAATGCCGATGTGGGATTCAATATTCACCGTCTGGTATTTGCCGCTGCCTGCTTCACAGATTCAGCACTCTGTTACTCATTTGCTCCGGATCAGGATCCAGATGGTCACACTGGAATCTGGGATGAATTGCGTTGTGGCAAGGACAACAAGCTGGGTTGGCTCGGTCAACCCTTGGGACCGGCGGTTCATCAGGCCACCCAATCCAACAATTTGCTATCAGGCATGCATCTTGAACAGTTAATAAGCGGTCCGGTAACCACCAAAGTTACACCGGATGGTATTCTTGTCGCACCTACAAATCCTTCTGGCCAGGGATTCAGTTTCTCTATCCGCAATATAAAAACCAATCACCCCGAGCTGACGGCCAGAGTGATCATGAAGGGAGATCCCCTGCCCCCTTATCCCGAAACAGTTGCACGTTACGCAAAATTGGAGGTGGCCACTGGGATGAATCTTTTAGCCGGTAGCAATCCTGATAAAGGTATTTGCTTGCGTGGTGAACCGGAGAAACCGTTCGATGAAACGACCGGTGCACGTTGCAATCCTCAGAAGATTAAGATCGGCGATGAGACACGTTCAGCAATTGGCGTCCACCCACCCTACAAGGGCAAGGTTGGTTATACCTTCTGGACCAAGGATGTGACGGTGCCATCAAACTCAGACCTCCTCTACTCCATCGGCATGGGTCCCAAGAGTCCCGATCGAAGCGACGGTGTCTGGTTCAGTGTCCATGCCGCCGTGCTCGAAAACGGAAGCTGCGGAAAATTCAAAAACCTCAATGAAAGCTCCTCCAAGGCACATGAATGGATCCCTCAACAGGTTTCACTTGCTAATTATGCAGGCAAAACTATTCGCCTGAAATTCGTAGCCGACTGCGGCCCCAGGGACAACTCCACCACGGATCAGGCATCTTGGTCAGATGTCTTGATCCTTCCGAAGGGGACGGACCTGAAACAGCTCACTCGTCCTGAGAATTTCATGACATGGGTAGGTTCAGAATTCTTCGAATCAACGTTTTTCTACCGCCATATCAGTTCAACCCAGGTCGACTTGACTTTCCAGATCGAAGGCACGGCTCCGGTCACTCTTCAATCAGTCACTCTTCACAGCCAACCGGACACCATGTACCGTCTCTTTGAAAAGGGCCTGGTCCTTGCCAATCCGAGCCTGGAAAAGCACACTTTCGAATTATCCAAAATCGCTCCCGGACAACGCTACCGCAGAATCCAAGCCACCGCCAACCAGGATACTAAAACAAACAATGGGGCAGCAGTTGGAAAGAAAGTTACTCTTGGCCCAAAGGATGCCCTGTTTCTGATTGAAAAGGACTGACCCAACGGGGTCTATCGATTCTCACTTTTGTTCTCAGCATCCTGAGGAATGACATTGTAGGGAGGTATTGTCGGAACAACGTTTGGATCAAGGACTCCATCGAGCAACAGATTGGCAATAATCGGACCCTCATCGGTCATGGTCACCCAGAGAAAATGATCAAACTCCCCGTATTCAATACCACGGAGTTTATTCCCTGCCCCTGTTGTTGCCAGAGTGTAATAGGCATGATCATTCCTTGTTTCCTTCTTGTAATGATGCCTGTGACCGGCAAAGAGAGTCAGGTTTTTCCTCTCAAAAATCCGTTCCACGGCAAGCCAGCGTTCATGGATTTCCCTGTATTCATCAGGGATCACCGGATCATGTTTGTAATTCCACATGGGCTCATGAATAAGCACCACCGTCCAGCGAACATCTTTCTCTTTTGAGACAGTATCTTTCAGCCATTCAAGCTGATCTTCATGCTTCCCTGGCCACTTGTTTTGGTGATTATTAATAAACTCCGAGTTCAATGTAATAAAGAGTACATCCTTATACTTGAAACTATAATAACTCGGACCGAAGCGATTCGTCCATTGTTCACCTAACAAGGAATTATATACATCATGATTCCCGGAAACATAAAAGAAAGGCATCTCAAGACGGTTGACCATCGAATTGAACTCTTCCCACATCGTATCGATTAAATCGATACTGTCTGTCTGTCTGCTTCCCGGAATCAAATCCCCCACACTCAAAACAAATTCGGGTTGTACCAGGTTGATTTTATCGACGGCACCATCAAAGATTCCCTTTCGCATTCCACCTGTTCGATCTCCCACAATCACAAATTGGAAATTATCCGGATCATTGTTTGCTTCCAGATGCGTCCAGGGAACCAATTCCCCGAAACTATCATCAACAGCAAATCCGCCTCCACCAGATTGAGGATCATGCCCCAACAGGATTGTTCCCAGTCCAACACTGAAAAACATACCCAGCCATACACTGATTCTGATACAATTCCTGAGATTAAATTCTTTCATAATAACAACTTCCATTTTGGTGGTTCTTTTCGCCTCAGCCAGCATCTACTTAAATTAGCGGTCTAGTCAATTTGATCCGAGTATTCTTCATAATCATTAGCAATCTGCCAATCATAGGTCTAATTAGAAACTTAGAACGGGGGTTCGCTCAGGCTTTCAGCATCATCATCGCTATAGCCCAGGGCCTTCCAATCCAGAACGCCATTCTTACTGTGACAATCGTTGCATGAGAGCGCTCCTTCCAGACGTATTGAATGACTAATCTCAAGTGAAGCATCTGCCGGTATCCATCGCGGTTCAACCTTACCTTCAGTGATATTTTTTACTTCTTCATATACGCCTGGATTCCATCCCTTGATATAATTTCCACTCCCATCGTCCATAAAGCGCATGAATTTATTCATCATATACACATCAAACATGGTCCCGTACATCATCTTCATCATACTTTTTTCCATCTCTTTAGAAGCAGCTCTGTCAGCGTCCCCGGAAACATAATATTCAGGCAAATTATAGGGAACAAACATCCCGCCGAAGGGACCCATATTCTGCAGGTCGATATGCTGTCGTCCGTTGAACTTCTTCATCGCATAAAGTTTAGATGGTTTCTTTTTGGCAATGGGTCGCATAACCTTTTCGTACCATC
This sequence comes from Puniceicoccales bacterium, assembly GCA_030595525.1. Taxonomy (GTDB): domain Bacteria; phylum Verrucomicrobiota; class Verrucomicrobiia; order Opitutales; family Oceanipulchritudinaceae; genus Oceanipulchritudo. The sequence goes on along the minus strand of JAUVDD010000086.1, from coordinate 3,463 downwards.
CGGCATAATCAAAATCAGCAAATTCAGGCCAGATGTGTTCGGGCTGGTAAAAACTGTACAGATCCTCTCCATTGGGATTATCACCAATGGGATTTCCCAGAAAAGTGGCGTCGCCGTTCCACCATTTATAAACGATGCCATCACCAGGTTGAGTCTTTTTCTCTATGTCATCATAGATGTAGATTCCTGGATGCTCTTCAAAAACCGTATTCGCAAAGTCCCGCATTGTCGCATTATCCGGGTGTAGCGAAGGAATATGACAAGTTTGGCATGCGATCATTTCGACGTGCTCATTCAGGAAATCCGCCACCTCATCATTGACTGAATGCGGTTCGGCGGAATGACAATCCTCGCACTTCACTTCAACATCGGGAAGATCGTTGGCCATCATTGTCGTCGTGTGCGTACCCTTGGCAATATAATGACCTTCGGTCGTGTGGCAATCAATACAATCAATGCCTGCAGCGGCATGCACATCCCATGTGGGTGAAATCGGTGTTCCTCGTTTGCTTCCGGGATGTTTTACGCGTGGGCGTTCGGAACCGGCGTTGACCAGGCTCTGCATAAATGACGGATCGGCTTCATCCACATAGATATCACCACCGAAATTGTGCTGATGGCAGCGCAAACAGGTTTGGCTTGTAGGCCTTGTTACCGACATCGCCGCGTTCATTGTTCGATCCTGATCCCATCGCTTACGACCATCCTCGTCGGTGATCACCTGTTTTAAGTTCATATCGTATCCGGCACTATGACAAATCAGGCAGTCGATGGTTTCCTTTTCTTTCTTGAGTGTGCGGTAACCAGGCATCATTTCTCCCAGTGGAGCCTGATACTGACCACCGATGTGACACTGACCACAACCTTCGGAGAACGTCTCACCTGATTCAGTCACCACAATCTCCGCCCAAGCGGTCATCGCAAATGAACCCGGCTTAGGACAAGGTCGATTGATCTTTCCCATCGGGAAATTATCGGCCAGTTCTCCATTAAATCCCCACACATTCGGATGCCCTTTTGTAGCAAAAGTGTAGTGTGCTGAAGTCATTAGGTTTTTCATCAGATCCACTGATTTTTCCTCACCCGTCACATGGTCGATTACGGTAATTTCCTCGTGGCAGGTTAAACATGTCTCGGGACCCCTGTACTCGCGTATCCCGTTCTCCCTGAATATCTGCACGTGCTTAAATTCAACTGATTCATTTGCTGTCAGAACAGAGGCAATTTTCTCGAATTCCTGATCCGTAGCCGTTTGTACCGGATAACTTATTTTACCAGGGCGACTATCTGACGGCATCATCCTGTTAATCATCCAGCTCCAGCATACGCTCAGGAAAAACAGGGATGCCACCATAACAAAAATTACTCGCATCCGTTTCATTATCCCGGTCATTTTTAATTGTTCAGCTGTCATTTTACGTATTTATAATCTGTCCGACTTTGTCTATTGAGTCGCAATACCGGATAGTAATTGACCGCTTAGTCTCCGAATTATTTCTGTCGAGCCTTATCTGTTCCCGGCGTCAACTAGCCGTCAGGCCACCAGCCTTGGTCCAAAGGTCCCCAGTGAAAGATAACCCGGCCGTTCAACGTCAGTCTCCAGTCTCCGTTTTTGTCTTTCACCTTTCCGACTTCACAGATCCCGGCGTGTAGAAAATCCGCCGATCGAGAGCCTTGGTTTGCTTTCCACAAACCATTCAGGTTCGTCCAGTTTTCGCGCACCATTTGAGGGCGTGGGTATTCCTGCAAAATCTTGTCGGGATCCAGCTGCTCGCCCCAAGTGCTAAGCATGGTGTTCTCAACAGGTTCCCAAACATCGGCAGACGCAAAGGATGCGAAATGACTTCAGCAGACTGCCATGGCTAAAAAGTGTGTTTTCATAAATTTTCTAATCGAGAACTAAACAAGCAGGTTCATCCCAAACCCAGGCGCCTCAGAAACCGTAACCATCCCGTCGACCAATGGGTAATTTCCGAAATCAATTTCATCAGACAAACAGGTAACGCCTTCGATGGTGCAGCAACGTCCCAGTCCGGCGCTAAGGTGAGTCGCGCAGTTCGTTTTCAACGCAGTACCCCAAGCATGCGGACTGGCTAACTTATCGTACTTTTCCAACAGAGGCATCGCGTTACGCCATTTGGTGAATCCAAAACCGACCACATCCGCCAAGTACACATCCAGGATTCCCTGCTTCGCCATTTCCATGCAATATTCATAGTCCGGCTTGTACTCCCCGTCTGCGAAATACGTCTTTTCGAATCCATTTCCATGCATCCAATCGCGCAGTTTTTTGCTCTCAACGAGATCTTCCTCAAACGGCTCTTCAAACCAATATAGCGGTACCCCTTCGATGCCTCTAAGAAACTGGATACAATCCTCCAGGCTGTATCCATCATTTGCATCCACCAGGATTTCAACTCCACGATCCTTGAAGGTGTCGTAGATTGTATTCACCACTTCGATGTCCTTCTTCAAGCCGGCGTCATGCGGATACCACATATTACTGCGGCCGATCTTCACCTTTAGTTTGCGATAGCCGTAGTCCAAATCCCAGCGACAGTTTTCGAGAACTTTTTCGAGACCGCTTGGATTTTCCTTCGGCTCAAGCTCGTCCAAGTAGATCATGCCACTATACATGGAAGTCGATTTCGGTCCCTTCGCCCCGAGCATTTGATAAACCGGCTTGTTGAGAATGATTCCCGCCAAATCGTGCAAGGCCAAATCCATCGAGCCCGGAACGCCGACCCTGATACCATGATCGGGATCGATCAGCTCAGAAACTTTTTTCCCAATGAAGGCATTCCCTTCGTCACCGATATTTCCTGCCCCCCAACCAATAGCGCCCTGGTCCGTGTAGATCCGGGTTGCCGAAACCTTTTTATGATGCCCATGAACATCTTTCCGCGCATTCTTGCCAACAAGTCGTGGCCAATGGTAATTCAAATGAAGGGACTCAATCTTCGCGATCTTGTGGCCCTTCAGCGCAGGGAACTTCTCCCCCGCGCAAGCAGTTCCGAAAGCCATGAAGCCGGAAGCCAATAAGCCAGACTGAATAAGGAAATCTCTACGTTCTATTTTTTTCATGGTTCTTATAATCTTTCTTGAGTTAGCGGCCACAGTCCCTTGCGGCCCGTGTTTTATATCATCAAACCTAAGGACGCCATGGTTGGCTACCGTTTTCTTTGGGTTGCAGGAATTGGGCATCAACCGATTTGTACCAATCGTGCAGTTGAGCGCTCATTTCAGCTACACGTTCCGATTGCTGCTCAGCCAGATCAAGTAATGTCTTCCTTCAAATTATAGAGGTGCACGCGGCCATCTTCGTAGCGTTCGAAAAGTTTGTAGTTACCAACCGCCTCATCCATGGCTTCAACCATAGCGGCCTTTCCAAACCTTCACGGATAATTTATCCGTATTGGAATTTCAATACGCACTCTAATTCTTCTCTGCAACATAACCTAAG
>JAUVDD010000302.1 GCA_030595525.1 Puniceicoccales bacterium | reverse complement strand
GGCTTTGAACAGGAGCTGATTCAACCAATGAGCTATATCACAGCAGACTCACCACCGTTTTTGCTGTTTCATGAGGAGTCGGACGGAACCGTTAATGTCAGCAATTCGGATATGTTTGTTGAGGCGATGAAGGCCGCTGGTGCAAAGGATATTACCTATCATCGGTATACTGACGGATCAGGTCATGGCGTTTTCCAGAAAAATATCGAGGAGACCGGGCCATTGATGGAGGCCTTTTTCAACAGAGTGCTTAAATGAGTGATCAGTCTATGATCTCTCACTGACCGAATTCCACTGAATATGGTCCTGATCCGAGGAGATTTATTTACTTCGGATAATGGTGGGACTTTGAACATACTTGCTAACTATTTATCGCGAGGATACACCCTCTATTATTATGAATTCCTCATCCCATATTGCTAGAAACACGCTTCTTTATATCATATTACTGGCATTTACCCCATTACCGGGTTTCGCAGATGCCTTCAAAAGTGATTGGGATGAAAAGGATCGCCCCTGGGTTGGTGCAGAGTATTGGGCCGCTCCTTTACTGGACTGGCGACTGAAAGATGGGCAACTGGAGTGTTTTGTAAGTGGAAATAACCATTTGGTCTTTCTCACCACACACGAAGCGATTGATGGTGCTGAAGGTTATCAAGTGTCCGTCAGGCTTGGCCGGTTTGAGACTGAAGACACTTTAGCGGTAGAGAATGGATGGGCAGGCTTCAGGTTTGGGATCAAGGGAGAGTTACCTGACTTTCGCCATGCAGCCTTGTTTGGCAAAGGCATGGAGGCAGGTGTGCGGACCGATGGAACTCTGTTTCTTGGAAAAAAAAGTTCCTCAAAAAAGGTAGACCCAAGTGGTGAGGTCACGCTGTTGCTTACCATCAAGGATGGCATTGCAAAGCTTGTTGCTACTGATCTACAAGGGGAGAGTGTAGTGATCGAATCGGTGATCGACCGGATGGCAAGTGTTGGACATGTTGCCCTGGTTTGCCATCGGGATGCTCCAGTCTCTAAAAATAAGGCTGGTGCAAGTGCCCGAAAGAGGACGGTGGCACATGGAGGCGATGTGCGGTTCTGGTTTGATGATTGGAGGGTGAGTGGACCACAAATTTCTTCTTATCAAGAGCGTGCATGGGGACCGATCCTCTGGACACAGTACAGCCTGAGTCGTGGAGTGATGAAGATGAATGCCCAGCTTGCTCCCTTGGGTAATGATCGTCCGGAGCATGCAATATTGACTTTTGGTGGGACGAATCTGAAGGTGCCAATTGATCCACTTTCCGAGACCGCTACATTCCGGGTAGAGAACTGGGATGATACAAGGGACCACGCATTTACGGTTCGACTGCCGGGTTTTGAGTCAAGTTGGAGTGGTACAGTGCGAAAGGATCCCGTCGACAAGGAGGAGTTGGTGGTAGCAGGTTTCACTGGGAATACGGATTACATTTTCCCGGACAGCAGGATTGTCGGAAACGTGACCAAACAAGACCCGGATGTCTTGTTTTTCAGTGGTGACCAGATCTACGAGGGTGTCGCGGGGTACGGAATCCAACGAACCTGGGATACACCTGTCGAAACAGTGATGCTCGATTACTTGCGGAAATGGTATCTTCTCGGTTGGGCATGGAAGGAATTGCTCAGGGACAGGCCCAGCTTGTTTTTTCCTGATGATCACGACGTATACCAGGGGAACATCTGGGGTGCGAATGGACGAAATTCGAAAACCCGGGGCGGCTTCGTTGATGGTGGGTATACAATGAATCCTATTTGGGTAAACGCTGTACAGCGTACCCAATGTGGACATATGCCAGATCCTTACGATCCAACACCGGTCGATCAAGGTATTGAAGTTTACTATGGTGACTTCAATTATGGACGGGTGAGTTTTGCCATGATCGAGGATCGCAAATTCAAGAGCGGTCCAGGCACTGTGCTTCCGGCCAAAGGAGGACGGGCCGACCATGTGCGACCCGAAGATGTAGATCTAAAAACTTGGAACCCACGAACGCTGGATTCTCCAGAAGCCGTCTTGTTAGGAGAGCGACAACTCAAGTTCCTGGATGATTGGTCCGCCGACTGGGCGAAGGCGGACTTTAAATGTGTCCTTTCCCAGACCATCTTTAGCAATCTCGCCAACTATCATGGTGGGAATAAACAATTCCTGGTAGCGGATCTGGACTCTAATGGTTGGCCTCAGAGCGGTCGTAATACGGCTTTAGAGGTAATGCGAAGGGGTTTTGCTTTCCATTATGCGGGTGACCAGCATTTACCCAGTATTGTTCACAACGGCATCAATTCATGGGGCGACGCAGGCTTCTCGTTTTGTGTGCCATCTATTTCTGCTGGTTATCCGCGATCCTGGTTGCCTGATGTGGAAGGGCGTCCGGTTCAGAATCGGATGGAACCGGGACTTGAAAACACAGGCGAATATCTGGACGGAGTGGGCAATTTTGTGACCGTTTACGCTATCGGAAATCCTGAAGAAGAGAATCGTAAGGATTCACCGGAAACACTTGGACACGATAAGTCTAGTGGCCATGGTATAGTCCGCTTCAATCGGGTTAAGCGCGAAATCACCATGGAGTGTTGGCGCCTTTTGGTGGATGTCGACAATCCACGGCCCGGTGACCAGTTTCCGGGATGGCCGAAGACAATCTCCCTGGAGGACAATTATGGACGTCAGGCTGGTGCCTGGTTACCTACTTTGAAGATTGAGGGAATGGAGCGTCCCGTCGTGCAGATCATTGATGAAGTCAGTGGGGGAATTGTCTATACGTTACGCATCGGTGGTAACGAGTTCCGTCCAAAGGTTTTCACCCGCCGTCCCCACACGATTGTTGTGGGAGAGCCGAGTGAGGGGAGGGTGGAAAAACTGGTTCATGTGGAACCGACTGAGGATGATAAAGCTGTGATTAAAGTAATGGTTCATTAAATATGATGGAGTAGCAACCAGACCCAAGCAAGATTCCCGAATTCGCATACTGGAAATCGTCACAATCAGTGCCATCGTTTCTGAGGATATTCATGGTTGCTTCAGCATTTGCCGGCAGACGGATTAATGCCTCTGAATTGAAGGGGATCTTCACATCAAGTTTAATGCCACTCTCGCTTCTTTTCCAATGGGAAGAAATCCGGCCGTACGGACTTTCGATATGAGCACCGGCATATTCCAGCTCTTTCCAGAATGTCGGCTCAATAGTGAATTTCGAGAATCCGGGA
>JAUVDD010000050.1 GCA_030595525.1 Puniceicoccales bacterium | reverse complement strand
AAGGCGACCCCTACAAGATTGTTGGCCGCATCCTCAGAACGATCGAGGAAGTACCAACTGCCTAAGCTTAAAGTTGATATTGTTCCTTTCGACGGCCCTCGCCCTCTGGCGCAGGGCCGTTTTTTTATCCCTATCAATTTACCGTGTAGGAATCACGGAAATCGAAATTCTCCCCGTTTGCGGCTTGACTTGACTGGTGAGCCCCTATGATAACTTCCTTTTTACTGTGGCAGGGTAGCTCAGATGGTTAGAGCGTGGGACTCATAAGCCTGAGGTCGCCGGTTCAATTCCGGCCTCTGCTACCAGTAGGGAAAGTGTTCCCCATGATCAAAAAACATACATGGTCGCTCGGTTCGAAAGAGGCAAAAATCTACCTCCAGAACCTGCTGGAAAATATTCCGGATGCTATATATTTCAAGGATCTGGATTCACGTTTTCTTCTGGTTAACAATTCCTGCATGATGAAGCATGGATTTCCAAGTTTAAAGGATACTATCGGAAAGACGGATGCCGATGTCTTCACCAAGGAACACGCAGAACAGGCTTTAAAGGATGAAAAGAAGATTCTTTCCTCAGGTGAGCCGATTGTCGGGATCGAAGAGGCGGAAACATGGCCGGATGGAAGCGTCACCTGGGTATCTACAACGAAAATGCCAATGCGCAGTCCTGACGGTGATGTCATGGGCACCTTCGGTGTTTCCCGTGATATCACTGACAAGAAAACTGCCGAGTTGAGAGCTGCTGAGTTTTCCGCGGAAATTGAGCGGCTAAAGGATGCCATGGAAGCCGACCTCCGGATGGCCGGCCAATTGCAGAAGGCATTTTTTCCAAATTCCTATCCTACGTTCCCACTGAATGCAGAACCAGAGGATCAATCAGTAGAATTTTCCCATTACACCCAAGCCTGCGGGCTTGTCGGTGGTGATCTTTGTTCCATTAAAGCGATCTCCAAAAAAGAAGCAGGTATTTTCCTGTGTGACGTCATGGGCCATGGAGTCCGAGCTGCACTCGGAACGGCTGTTGTTCGTTCCCTCATTGAGGAAATATCCGTACTTGAGTCGGACCCTGGCAGTTTTATGCAACATTTGAATCAGCGGATTTGCCCGATCTTTCGGCAATCCGAGGATTTGATGTTCATTACAGCGCTGTACTTGATTATTAATACGGAAACAGGGCTCGTTCGCTTTGCCAGTGCAGGTCATCCCCGACCTGTTCGTTACACCTCCAAATGTCGACTCTCGACAAGTATTCTGGATCCGTTTCGATCCCCAGCTCTCGCGCTTTTCGAGGATTGCGAATTCAAAACAGTCGAACAGCAACTGGATCCTGGAGATGTTCTCCTGATGTACAGTGATGGCATTTATGAGGCGACCAATCCGGATCAAGAGCAGTTTGGAAAGGCACGTTTGGCAGAGAACCTCACGAATTACGCCCGTCAACCAGTCAGGCTAATGCTCGATGCAATCATTTCAGATCTGCATTCATTCTCGTCGAGCGACGTATTCGAAGACGACGTTTGTCTGGTTGGAATGAAATGGAAGGGTCCGGCCGCCAAGGCCTAGACCTCGGGGAAAGACGGATTGATTCTGGCAGTCTTGCCTGGCTTCAACATCACAGTCCCCTGCTCGGAAGCGTACTCATCGTTGAGCAGAACCGTTACCTCGATGGGATCCTTGAGATCATCGATCGACCAGGCAAATTCACCGATTCCGATCAGCTCCATTTGTTGTCCATCCTCCCATGACAACCATGGATGATCGCCCCGGATATAAAGCTTGTTTTGCATCCCAACCATCGCGTGAGCAATCAAGCGAGTGCGCCCATCAGAAAGAACAAACGGCTCTTCCTCCTCCACTTCCACGATCTCTTCGATCACCTCAACCTCATCGGACTCCTCAATTTCTGGTTCGACTTCCTCGATATCCTCGACTTCCGGTTCAGCTTCAAGTTCGGAGTCAGACTCGGCCTCTGCGGCTTCAATTTCAGCTTCTTCGACATCCTCAGCGTCAGGCGCAGCCTCAGGTTCGATCTCAGCGTCAACGTCGTCGGCCCAATCATCCTCTTCATCAATCGGGTCATCCTCGACGACTTCTTCCTCGACGACTTCGACAACTTGCAATTCAGCGATTCGTTGAAGCAATCCATCCAAGGAGTCCTGAACCGATTCCAGTGTTTCAAAAACCAGATCCAGGCGCTCGCCGATAGAGACCTCCATCTCGTCCTTTTTACGGCTCTTTGATTTATCAGTAACACTCTCTATCACCTGTGTCTGGGAACGCGAAATACTCTTAACGTCTTTCCCAATGACGCCCAAATCCGCCTCGGCAACACTTACTGCCTTGGCCAGATCATCAAGGGACCGTTTCACCGAATCCATCGATTCCGATTGTCCTTCTATGGCCTCGGTAAAGGTTCCCAATTCGAGGGTATTGATCTTATCCGCCAACAACTGGACGTTTTCCAGACTTTCACGAATGCGTTGAGGCACCTGCCTTGCCACCAGAACACTCTTGGCAAGTGAGCCTTCTGCCTCGTCTAACCGATTCATGATGTCTTCCGATCGTTTCAATCCTTCGTGGACACGCAGGGAAACTTCGGTCGATTCAATCTTCAATTCCAGTTTACGCAGGTTCACTAAGATCATATACACACAGATCGGCAGTGCATTGCCCGAAAGGATGCACAGGGCAACCGTTCCGAAAATCAGCGGGGTGAGTGGTCCCTGATGGGTAAAGGCGAGATAAAACGCCAATACGGTTAATAACAAATTTCCCAGCCAACTGGAGGCGAACAGGAAAGGGAATAGCGCTTTAGGATCCTTCATATGAAGGTCTTCATTTTTTTATTTTGTAAGGGCTCTCGTCAACAAGAAAGCCCCACCTCCGTCATGATCGCACTCCCATGGGTAACTCTCAACCGATTGTTCTAGTTTCCATTGAGAATTTTCCGCCAAAAAGGACTCAACAACCCGACCATTTTCCTCCGTATCGATACTACAAGTACTGTAGACCAACCTTCCTCCCGGACGAACCCATTGAGCAGCATTCCTTAAGAGCGATTTCTGCTGGTTAGCATGCACCGCAAAGCTGCTTTCCTTGATCCGCAATTTCACATCCGGACGTTTCTGGATAACGCCCGTATTGCTGCAGGGCACATCGATCAATACAGCATCCATCCTCTTGCGTCCCGATAATTTCTCCAGAATTCCATCGTTAAGGTCTTCCAATCGACTCCCCAATACCTCGACATTCGCATGCCCAAGTTGATTCAGGTTGCCAATCAATCGATCCAACCGTTGGCCAGGCTTGTCAACTGCCAGCAATCTACCTGTCCCATTCAAGGCTTCCGCGATTAACCGCGTCTTTCCTCCCGGGGCAGCACAAAGATCCATCACATACTCGCCCTTTTTCACTCCAAGCAGATCTACTGGAATCCGCGCGAACGGATCCTGCATATAGACAGTCCCGGTTTTCAGGTCTTCAATAGCCGGCGCAAATCTTCCCGATTCGATTGCATAAAACCCCTCCCATGGAGTTTCGTTGGCATACTTCGGGCACTCCTTTGCCCGAACTGTCAACTTCGGTGTCTGCTGGTTCCAGGAAACTAATTGCATGGCACTGGATTCACCAAATTGATCAGTCCAACGATTCACCAGCCATTCCGGATGCGTTGTGCCAAGATCCAAGTTCCCCAAATTGTCCCATTTCCGAATTGTAGAACGCAGCACTCCATTAATAAACCCGCACTCTGCCTTACTGAGCCCCATTTTCTTGGCCGTCTCCACCGCATAGTGTACAATTCGTGGTTGGCGCTCGGAATCGCGATCAAGGAATTCGCCGACTGCCAACCGCAACAGGTTCCTGGCCCTCGGACGTGGTTCCTTCTTGATCAGTCGACTTAATATTTGGTCGATCCTCAGCCATTCACGGAAAACCTCCATCACCAGCCAGCGCGTTTTCCCAGGATCATGGCTTTCCAGCAACTCATCCAAGTGCACGGTACCCTTCTCCCATTCACCGATCAAGGCAATGCCTACTTCCCACTCATTCTCGTTGCGATTATCCATTTTTATCCACGCTTTTGTACAATTCATCGCAACTCTGATGAAATTCGGGGTTGCAACGATCTATTTTTTCACAAAATCTAAAGAAAAGGTCCACAATAGGATTCAAGTTTAACTACTTACCACGAACGAACTTGGTTTCGTGGATATGTTTTTATTTCCTGTTTGTTGGGCGACACCATAACCAATGCCAATCATATGAACAAGGAAGCAATCGACTTGCTAATCCAGAAAAGCCCGCGCCTGAGGCGCTCACGGGCAACGCTCGAAGCTATGCAGCCCGGAGCCTATTGCGTACACCGCGCATGGGGACTTGGACAAATCAAGGACTACGATGAACGGGCCAACCGTCTCATCATTGATTTCCAGGAAGGAAGAACTGGTCATCCGATGGATCCCGTCTTCTGTGTGGACAAATTGGAAATCCTTGAAGATGGGAATATTCTCGTCCGGGCCCAGAATGAACCGGAAGTTGTCGCGGAGATGGTCAAGAGCAGGCCAACTGACCTGATTGCCGAAGTGCTGGAGCGTGCGGAAACCAAAACAGCGACTGCTCTTGAAATCGAAACTATCCTCAGTCGCCTGATGGGTCCCGCCAAATTCAAGAAGTGGTGGACTCAGACAAAGAAGGCTTTGATAAAGGACCCACGAATCGCTGTTCCGACCAAGAAAACGGAACCCTTCATTCTGCGGGACGAGCCCGTTCGTGCGGAAGAGGAAGTTCTCGATGAATTCTTTGAAACGAAGGCTCCCAAGAAGAAGATCCTTTTGGCCAGTAAGCTGATTGATCTCTCAGTGAAGCATGAAGACATTAACGAGGAGCTACCCTCTATCCTCAAGGAACTCGCCAATTCCCTTGCTGAAACCAAGCAGTTGAATCCCGGGGAGCGTCTCCATGGTATCTGGGTACGCAATGACCTGGCGCGGTTCATTCATTCCGACGTTGAAACACTGGAACCCACATCGACTTCCATCATCGCTGACTCGAATGACCTGTCGGGCCTTTCCCAGCAAGTACCGGCATCCCATTACAGCCGCTATCTCGACCTGATCGAAAGAACGGTTCCCGACCAGTGGGAAAGAGTTACTTTTGATCTCCTCAAGAACAGCTCCGGCAAATTAACTGCTGAATGTATCAATTTCCTTATCACCCACGACAAGGAAAAGTCGATTTCTGCCACATTTGATCGTTGGTTGGTTGAACAGAATCTGAAGGCTCCAGTCCTTACTTGGATACTCAAGAATCGTTCTTCTCGCAAATACTCCAAGATGTTGGAAGGTCTGATGACCCCCCGTATCCTTGGTGCGATCTTTTTTGCAATCGACTATGAAGCACTTCAGAACGCCAGCACACGGCGAATCCCATTGGCCGATCTCGTAAGTGATGATCAGAATCTCATACCCGATTTGCTGACTGATGCCTCATACGAAACGGCTCACGACCTCGCCCAGACCCTGATGCTCAATCAGGGCTTTGAAGATCTTTCCAAAAAGTCCCTTTTGGCCCGATTCATTCGATTGTACCCGAACATCCAGGCAATTGTTGGAGGTGAGCTGAGCAAGAGCGAAAGAAGTGAAGTTGAAGAACTCGTTGTTTCGGCTGAAAGTTTCGAAAACCGCAAGAAGGAATACGAGGAACTTGTTCAGGTTAAGATTCCGCAGAACAAGGAAGATATCGCAGAAGCGCGCAGCCATGGTGACTTGCGTGAAAACGCAGAGTACAAGATGGCCCGTCAGGAACAGGATATTCTTCTCTCTCATAAGAATGAATTTGAAGTTACTATCAACAAGGCACGGATTTCTGATTTCAGTGACGCATCCGTTGAAATGGTCAGCATTGGTAGTGTTGTTGAATTGGAACGCATTTCCACAAACGAGCGTGTTACCTACAGTATTCTCGGAGCATGGGATGGTGATCCTGACAAGAATATCCTCTCATACCAGACTCCGCTTGCCAAGGCTCTCCTCAGTAAGGGCAAGGGCGAACAGATTGCAGTGGAAATTGACGGCCATGAAGAAACCTATATCGTTCGTGACATCAAGCGTTGGATAGACCTCCAATAATGGCTGATGCAGTTGAGTTGATGAAGTTGCTTAGTGACGCAACGCGGTTGCGCCTGCTGGCACTTCTTCAATCCGAACCGCTCTCGGTAGTTGAGTTGCAGGAAATCATGGATATGGGGCAATCCCGTATCTCTTCCCATCTGGCCCTCCTGAGACAAGCCAACCTCGTTGAGGATAGGAAAGAAGGAAAAAAAAGCTTCTATTCGAGCACTCCTCCGTTGGATCCTAACCAGAAAGTTCTTTTTGAAGCCGCTTTGGTGGCATCAACTGAACTACTCCCGTTTGTCGAGGATGGCCGGAGCCTGGACAGGGTTCTTGCGAAAAGGCGTGCTGAAAGTGAAGCCTACTTCAACATGGTGGCCAGCCGTCTTGGTAAACAGTATTGTCCGGGCCGCTCGTGGGAATCCATCGGTCACTTTCTTCTTCTTCTGACACCCAGGATTGATATCGTCGACTTAGGCGCCGGTGAAGGAGTCCTCGCACAGTTATTGGCCAGAAGAGCTAAGTCGGTTATCTGTATCGATAATTCACCGGCAATGGTGAAGGTTGGAGAAGCGTTGGCAAAAGAACATGAGTTCACCAATTTATCCTACAAGCTGGGTGACATTGAGAAAGTTCCCCTGCCGGATGAATCAGCTGACCTGGCCCTGTTGAGCCAAGCCCTACATCATGCTAACAAGCCCGACAAAGCCATTGCTGAGGCATGGCGCATCCTGCGACCCGGTGGCCGCATTGTTGTGCTGGATCTGAATCAACACAATTTCGAAAAAGTCCGTGAACTCTATGCAGATCGCTGGCTGGGTTTTTCCCCGAACAGGCTTTATCATTGGATCAAGGAAATTGGATTTGGCGACGTCAGTGTGGATCCAGTCTCACGGGAAGAGAAAGAGCCGTTTTTCGAGACACTATTGGCCACAGGCAAAAAGCCCGACTAAATCCCTTCCAACCCCTTCATGGTTTCACCCATGACACTGTCGTAAAAGGCTTTCAATTCCCCGTGAATTTCCTCCGCACTTGAACAGCGCAGGACTCGAATGGCCAGATGCTTGGCATCCTGTACCTTGATTCTGCGAATCATATACTTGATCGGCGCCAGGGAGCCGAGGGAAACCGATAAATCACTGGCTCCCAATCCAATCAATAAGGGTGCGTATAGCGGGTCGCCCGCCAATTCACCGCAAACACTTACAGGCACTTTCTCCATTTTCCCTTGCTGGAAAATAAAGTTCAACGTCCGGATAATCGCTGGTTGATGTGCTTCGTACAAATGGGCAATCCGGTCGTTAATCCGATCAACTGCCAGCATGTACTGCATAAGATCATTTGTTCCAACACTGAAAAAATCGCAGTGGGCAGCCAGGAGATCGGTAATTACCGCGGCGCTGGGAACTTCTATCATGACGCCTTTTTCAATTTCGCTGTCGAAGGGAATTCCCTTCTCCGCCAGTTCCTGTTTGGCCTCTTCCAGGAGCGCATTCGATTGAATGACTTCTTCGCAACTGCAAATCATCGGATACAGGACCTTGATGGTTCCATAATGGCTTGCCCGCAAAATAGCTCTCAGCTGGTCCTTGAAAACATCCGTGTGTTCCAGACAAAAACGAATTCCACGAAATCCCATAAAGGGATTCGCTTCCTGATAACCAGTCAGGCTTTGGTGAGGATTCTTATCACCACCCAGATCCAGTGTACGTATGGTAACGGGTTGGCCATTCATTCCATCAACCAGATCCTTGTAAACTTCGAACTGTTCCTCCTCGGTAGGGAATACCTTAGCCATGAACAAGTTCTCGGTCCTGAACAGACCCACACCCTGGGAGCCGCTCTGCTGCATCATTTCCTCGTTTTCAACGCCTTCAACGTTGAGCAATAAGGGATAATCAAAGTTATCAAGCGTTTGGCATGGCAGCATTCGTTCGGATTCTATCTGCTCATTAATGTGCTGGTGTTCGCTGGCAATACGACCAAAGCGTTCCAGCGTCTCCTCATTTGGGTTCAGGTAAACATGCCCCTTGAATCCATCTATGAGAATTTCCGCTCCGAATTCCGCTTCTGCTAGAAGATCGTGTGCACCCACAACACAGGGAATTCCCAGTGACCGGGCCATGATGACACTGTGGCTGGTCCGACTCCCCTGCTCGGTGACAATTCCCATCACTTCATTAACATCCAGCAAAGCCGTCTCTGATGGGCTTAGGTCAGTGGATATCAATACATGCTGACCGATTCCCGTATTCTCATGGGTCTTGTGATCATGCCCGAGCAGATTATAAATCAGCCTCTTGGAAACATCCCGAATATCAGTGACCCGTTCCTTGATGTATTCGTCATCAATTTGATTAAAAGCATCGATATAGCGGTTGGAAACTGTCTGGAAGCAGAATTCAATGTTGAACCCCGTTTCCTCAACTTCCCTGATCGTATCCTCAATCAGGGCCTTATCCTCGAGGACCAATTGATGGGCATCAAAGATAGAAGCTTCCTCTTCGCCCACTTTCTCCTCCACCTCAGCACGGATAGCTGAAATCTGACGACGGGTTTCCAGCAAACCCTGCTCAAAACGAAAGACTTCCTCCTCCTTTTTCTCCGCAGAGACACTGTATTGGGGAATTTCCACTTCACCATGATGAAAACAAAAAAGTGGCCCACGAACCATCCCCGGTGATCCCGGGATTCCAGTAAAAAACTTCTCCTGTGTCGTTGTTTTTACCATCAGTGATTCAATAAGCGCTAAAGGGTTCACCTGCAGGCACGGAAAGCAAGACCTTATTTTATACAGGTTTCCTGTATCCAATA
>JAUVDD010000077.1 GCA_030595525.1 Puniceicoccales bacterium | reverse complement strand
AACGGAAGCATGATTTTTTGCTGCACTCCGCAACATCGAGGGACCACCAATATCGATCTGCTCAATCGCTTCTTCACGGGTAACGTCAGGCTTGGCAATCGTTGCTTCAAATGGATAAAGATTCACCACCACCATATCGATCATGCCGATATCATGCGCAGCGGCCTGCTCCATGTGCTCGGGCTTTTCCCGAAGACATAAAAGACCGCCGTGGATCTTCGGATGGAGCGTCTTCACACGTCCTTCCATCATTTCCGGGAAACCGGTGTAATCACCGACCTCGGTGACTTCGATTCCGGCTTCCACGAGGGCCTTGGCGGTCCCACCGGTAGATAGGATCCGGAATCCGTGGCGTTTAACAAGTTGCTCCGCAAAGGGAACAATTCCCGATTTATCACTGACACTAATTAGGGCTGTTCTGCTCACCCAGACATTGACTAAACCTGTGCCCGCCAAGGCAAGCCCAATTGGGGTAATCTGCAAAATTCCCCTTGCCAGAATCATGGTAGCCGACTGCCTTGATAGAAAGAGCCGATAAACTCGATCAAAGATGTTATTAACCGACCTAAACGCTCCGGGAGGAATTGGATCCAACTGCCTGTTACTGCAATTGGATACCTTGAACATCGTCATCGATTCCGGTTTGCATCCAAAACAAATCGGACGTGCGGCGCTCCCAAAGTTCGAGAAGCTCCGGTCGTTGAACATCGATCTGATCTTCCTGACACATTGTCATCTGGATCATCTGGGATCGTTGCCACTTCTTGCCAAGGAGTTTCCAAACACCCCGATTATTGCCAGTCGTGATACCAAGCAGTTTTTCAAACGAATGCTGCAAAATTCCTATCAGGTGATGGATCGACAACGCCTCGAAAAAGGCATCGGTGATTATCCACTTTTCGGATACCGTGACATTTCCGCCGTAAATCGCCAAATGCTGGGAATCATGCCCGGCCAGCCGCGACATTTTGAATCCCTGTCAGGCGAGCGAGTTACTTTCACTCTGCATGAATCCGGCCATGTTCCTGGCGCAGTTGGAATCGAGTTTGAATATCATCACCGACGGATTTTCCATACCGGTGATGTTCTATTTGATGACACCGCCCTATTGGATGGCGCACGCTTTCCCCTCGGCGATATGGATACGGTCATCATGGAGACCACACGCGGCACGACCCAGCGGGTTAATTCCCGCAAGGATGAAATCGATCGTCTGCTGAAAACGATCGAGCACACTGCCTCTCACGGTGGATCCGTCTTGATACCGGTATTCGCATTGGGAAGGATGCAGGAGCTGATGTGTGTGCTTCATGAAGCCTTCGCCAAAGGCACTTTGAAGCGACTTCCCATTCATGTCAGTGGAATGGGAATTGAGTTGATGAACCAATTCGATCGTATCGCTCAAAAGAATCCGCGTATCCGTTTCAGGAAAAAAATGTTCCGTGAAACTGGAGCGATCAGGTTCCCGGAGAAACATCGCCCGGGAAGCGACGGTCCGGCTGTTTATTTATTAAGCAGTGGAATGATGGTGGAAAACACCCCCAGCTACCGTGCCGCAGCGGCGTTACTGGGCTCGCACCAGAACACCATTTGCTTTGTTGGTTATTGCGATCCGGATGCACCGGGAGGCAAGCTCTTGAAAGTGCGGCAAGGTGAGAAATTCCTCTTCAAGGCATATGGAAAGACCGTCCAGGCGCTGGCACATATAGAGAAATTCGACCTAAGCTCACATGCCGACAGGGAATCCATTCTCGAATATGGATTGGCTCGGCACCCCCGTTCAATCGTCCTCACCCACGGTGATCCGGAAGCCCGTCAGTGGTTCAAGGAAAGTATCCTTGAGCTGGATCCAAAGTGCAAAGTAGTCGATCCGGTTCCGCTCAAACCGGTTACTGTTTAGAGACCGGGCGTGTGAAAACGGAATCCAATACGCCGGAATTCACTTCCCCGCGCTTGATGATCAGCGTCTGCGATATTTCACCGTTGAGATAAGTTTCCACCTTGCCGGGAATTGTCAGACGATTCGCCTGGAAATGCTCGGAATTCATCCTGCGAGTGATGGTCAATGTGCCATCATTCTCAAAAATACGATCTTCCCTCCCGATATCCAGATGCGTCTCGGGATCGATGAAAAAACGGACCGAATGCTTTGGCTCAGGTCTCACTTCAAATACATGGGCCATCTTGTAATTAAAATCATGCTGCCCCAGATAGTTCATGTCCCACCCTTTTTCCATGGCCAGGTACAACTCGCTGACAACGTAGATATACCGCATGTGGCTTTCGAGTTCCTCCGGAGACATATCCCCGACCTCCACAACCGATTCCAAGTGCCAGGTTGCCTTCCAGTTATCCTTGGGAGAAATGGCAATACTTGTCTGGGAGAGCGGTGTCCGGACACTAATCCGCATACGATCGCCACCTTTCTTCACAACGAAAACATCCTGTATCGTACCATCGGCGAAATGCACCTTGCCGGAAAAACGTAGACTCGACACCGAGGAGATCGTCTGAATCCCTCCCAATGCCATAAAGTGCCGATCCAGCACAGCCCGTTCTGCCACTCCAATCGGTAAGACAAGTGGATTTGTTGCTTCAACTTCACGAATGGACTTACGTAAATTAAAACTGCCTAAGCCAGCCACAGGAGTATCATCCTCAACTAAATCACCTGACCAGTTACTGGTGACCCAGAATACGCCCACTAATCCAGCAATCGAAAGAATCACAAAAAGGAATCCAAAGATCTTGCTGCCCAAACTGGACATTTCCCATGCTTCCTGGAAGTAGCGGATCATGGGCGGCATGCTTATGGGTTTCATTAGCGAGCGCAAGACCTTCCATTACCTTATCAGAAAATGGGTTGCCATTTGACAGATGATTTTCTCTTCTCCCTCCCTTCGGTTAGCTAAATATGAAAACTTTGAAATTCGCAGTATTACCGGGCGATGGCATCGGTCCGGAAGTAATGGAAGTGACGTTGGAGATCCTCGAAAAGGTTCTCTCTGATAACGCGTACGCAATTGACACGACTGAAGCCGCCGTTGGCGGTAGTGCAATTGACCAGTTCGGTGTCGCATTGCCGGAGAACACTGTCCGTATCTGTGAAGACAGCGACGCTATTCTCTTCGGTAGCGTAGGCGGTCCAAAATGGGAATCACTTCCACCCGCCGAACAGCCGGAACGGGCTTCGTTGCTGCCGATTCGTAAACACTTCAAGTTATTCGCCAATATTCGTCCGGGACTCCTCTACAGGGAGCTGCTTGCTGCGTCCCCGTTGAAGAATGAACGCATTCCTGAGGGGATCGATATGGTCTGTATTCGGGAACTCACCGGTGGTATCTATTTTGGTCAAAAGAGCCGCCGTGTCCTCGATGATGGAGAC
Source organism: Puniceicoccales bacterium (assembly GCA_030595525.1). Taxonomy (GTDB): domain Bacteria; phylum Verrucomicrobiota; class Verrucomicrobiia; order Opitutales; family Oceanipulchritudinaceae; genus Oceanipulchritudo. The sequence continues at coordinate 4,155 of JAUVDD010000077.1, read as the reverse complement.
ATCGAGGCTCTTGACACAATGATCTACAAAAAGAGTGAAATCGAGCGGATCGCGGAGGTCGCCGCCCAGACAGCCCTCGCCCGTAACAAGCAGGTCTGCTCGGTTTGTAAGGCAAATGTTCTGACCACATCCGTTCTCTGGAGAGAAGTTGTCACCGAGTTTTTCGCAAATAACTACCCGGAAATCGAACTATCCCACATGTATGTGGATAACGCTGCCATGCAGCTGGCTAGAGATCCAAACCAGTTCGACGTCCTGTTGACAGAAAACATGTTTGGGGACATCCTGAGTGACGAGATGGGTGTCATATGCGGTAGCTTGGGCATGCTCTGCTCAGCATCGCTGGGACTGGAAACTAATTCCCTTGGAAACCCCTTTGGTCTGTTTGAACCAGCCGGTGGCACTGCACCGGATATTGCCGGGATGGGAATTGCCAATCCTTGTGCACAAATCCTTAGCGGGGCGATGATGCTCCGATTCAGTTTTGGACTGAGCGACATCGCTTCCAAAATAGAGAATTCCGTCAAGGAAACGGTTCAATCCGGCATCCGTACCGGAGATATTGCATTTGGTCTGGATGCTGTTAATACACGTACCATGGCCGACGCCATCCTTTCACGTTTATAGCATATGGTCACTTCCTGTAGCGAGCGGGTTTATCCCGCGATCGGACCTATCGCGGGATAAACCCGCTCACTACAATTCTAAAATTGAGACATTCATCATGAAATCATCAGAAGTCCGCCAATCCTTCCTGGATTTCTTCGCCAGTAAGCAGCACCAAATCGTGCCGTCTGCATCACTGATGCCGACTGCCCCGAATTTGTTATTCACCAACGCAGGCATGAATGCATTTGTGCCATATTTCCTCGGTGAACGAGAGGCGATCAACACACGAGTCGCCGACACACAAAAGTGTATCCGTGCAGGCGGGAAACATAACGACCTGGATGATGTTGGTCTGGACACCTACCATCAGACTTTCTTTGAGATGCTGGGTAATTGGTCATTTGGTGACTACTTTAAGAAAGAAGCCATCAATTGGGCATGGGAACTGTTGACCGAAGTCTGGAAATTCCCAACGGACCGACTTTATGTGACGGTTTACAAACCAGGAGATGGCGATCCCGCGGATTTTGATCAGGAAGCATATGACTACTGGTCAGCCGTTCTGGAAAAGAGCGGTCTGGATCCAAAGGAGCGCATTCTGACAGGTGGCAAAAAGGACAACTTCTGGATGATGGGCGACACCGGACCTTGCGGACCTTGTTCGGAAATCCACATGGATCTGACTCCTGCTGGAGATACCCAGGGGAAATTAGTGAATGCGGATTCCCCGCTCTGTATTGAGTTGTGGAACCTGGTTTTCATCCAGTTCAATGCTGACGAAAACGGCAACTATACACCGTTAAAAAACAAGCACGTCGACACCGGAATGGGATTTGAGCGCGTTTGCGGAATTATGGGAACCACGGAAGGATTCAAGGATTTCTCTAATCCACCCAGCAACTACAATTGCGATCTCTTCTCCCCCATTTTCGACAAGATAACGGAATTGTGTGGTAAGAAGTACGGTGCCACCCTTCCAGCGGATACCAACAATCCTACCGAAGACGAAATGGTCGACATTGCCTTCCGGGTTATTGCCGATCATATCCGAACATTGTCTTGTTCCATTGCCGATGGAATCCTTCCCGGTAACGAAGGCAGAAACTATGTTCTTCGTCGTATTCTCCGTCGAGCCATCCTCTACGGTCGCCGACTCGAATTGAAGGACGGTTTCTTCGCTAAACTTGTTGATCCAGTAATCGAAATCCTTGGACCGGTTTTCCCTGAGCTAACTCAGCAGGAAACAGTTATACGCAAAGTTATTTCCAGTGAGGAAGCAGCCTTCGAGAGGACGATTGAACGCGGCCTGATGATGCTGGACAAGATCTTTGACCGTAACCCTTCCCGGATCAGTGGAGAAGAGGCATTTACTCTTTATGACACATATGGATTCCCACTGGACCTGACGCAGATCATTGCCGCCGAAAAGGGACTGGAAGTGGATACGGCCGCTTTCCAAAAGGAAATGAACACCCAAAGGGAGCGTGCCCGCGCAGCCCGTAAAACCAGTGTCATCCGTGTCAATGAGGAAGAGAGCACCGTCGAACCGACTCGCTTCGTGGGATTCGATCAGGAAAACCTGAATGGCGTCGAAACCAATGTGCTGAATGTTATTGAGGATGACGGAAACAGTTTCGTTATTCTCGACCAGACACCCTGCTACGCCGAGATGGGCGGTCAAGTTGGTGACACTGGAACACTCACTATTGGCGATACATCATATCCTGTTGTCTACACAACCAAGGACGAAAATGGTCATGTGCTGCACAAGGTTGAAGGAACAGTTGGTGAAGTAGTTGGAAAGACTGCAACAATCGACGTCAACATCCCCCACCGCAAAGCCATCCAGCGTCACCACAGTGCTACCCACATCCTCCATTGGGCTCTCAGGAAGGTGCTTGGTAACCACGTACAGCAGGCTGGTTCATCTGTTGCTCCAGATAGACTGCGCTTCGACTTTACTCATTTCGAACAAATTCCCCACGAGGAACAGATCGAGATCGAGCGTTTGTGTAATGAAAAAGTCTTACAAAACGATGCAGTTGAATGGTATGAGGTACCATTCGATGATAAGCCATCTGACGTAATCGCTTTCTTCGGAGATAAGTATGGCGACGTTGTAAGAGTCGTCGACATGGGAGGATGGAGTAAGGAGCTCTGTGGCGGAACACACGTTTCAGCCAGTGGTGAGATTGGATTATTCAAGATTGTCACGGAATCCGCAATTGCCGCCGGGACACGCCGGATCGAAGCAGTGTGTGGTGAAGCCGCCGTCGATCTTGTGGAAAAGCGCTTTGAAATTCTCGGCAATCTATCACATGCCTTCTCCTCCAAGCCAGAGGAGCTGACCCAACGGGTTACCGACATTCAGGCAAAACTCGCTGAAGCAGAAAAACTCATCAAACAGGCACGCGCAAAGGAACAGTCCAACCAGGCTGCTGCCTTAAAGGATGAAATCTGTTCTATTGATGGATTGAGCGTATTGGCCAAACAACTACAGGCTGATAATCCGAATGATCTTCGAGGGCTGGCTGCCAAGACATTCAAGGAACTTGAAAACGGTTTACTCGTGGCCGGTGGTATTTTCGGAAAAAAGGTAACCCTGATTGCAATCGCCTCAGATGCAGCCAATTCCAAAGGATACCGGGCCGGCGATATCGTTCGCAATTTAACTGCTGAACTTGGTGGCAAAGGCGGCGGCAAGCCGGACTTCGCCATGGGTGGCGGTACAGAACCGGATAAATTACAATCCGTATTAGCCAAATGGCTCGAATCACTGGAGAATAAATAATGGATCTTCCCCCAGCACCCGAACTTTCCTCGTCCGAAAGCAAAGCACTTCGTGGCCAGGCCATGCGACTGAAACCTGCTGTAATGGTCGGTCGTTCAGGAGTGACTCCCAGTCTTCTGGATGCAATCAATATCGCCCTTTCCAAGGATGGATTAATCAAGCTGCGGATCGAGGCCCCTGACCGTCAATCTCGCAAAAGCTGGCTCACTGAAATCGCCGAGGCAACCCACTCAGCAGTCTGTGGAGAAGTTGGTCACACAGCATCCATTTACCGACCCAAACCCAAAGCCACGGAATAACGAAAGGTTTACTCATGATCTGGTTAATGAAATCCGAACCCGATGTATTCTCATTGGATGATTTAAAGAACTCGGAAAAGAAGACCACCCCTTGGGATGGAGTTCGTAATTATCAGGCTCGCAATTTCATGCGGGATTCGATGACGAAAGGTGATGTCGTACTGTTCTATCATTCAAATTGCAAGGTACCAGGAATCGTTGGTCTGGCGGAAATCTCCTCCAAGGCAGCGTATCCGGATTTCACACAATTTGATTCGAAGAGCAAATACTACGATCCAAAATCCGATCCGGAGAATCCCCGCTGGCTGTTAGTAGATGTTCGATACAAAAAGAGACTAAAAACTCCTGTCAGTTTAAAGGAAATCAAAGCTCATTCCGAATTGAAAAATATGAAGGCCGCCCAACGCGGCATGCGACTGTCCATTCAGCCGGTTGAAGAAAAGCACTTTGAGATCA
>JAUVDD010000151.1 GCA_030595525.1 Puniceicoccales bacterium | reverse complement strand
TGTTCTTGCTGCCCAAGGGGATAAAATGAGTGGTTGGGAGATGTCTGCAAAAGAGGGGTTCTTGATTTTTGGTGTTCGCAGAGTCCGGGATCTATATACACTCAAAAGTGTCCCATTGCCTCCTCCACCTTTCAAGATTTGCGTTGAACTTAGCTTCGATGGCGTAGCTTCAATACGCATTAATGATTTGTCTGTCTCATCAGAATATTGGGGTCCATTCATTTCAAATCCGCCAGGTGAATTAATGGTTGGATCAAGTAAGTCGGGGATTCTGCGCGAGAAGGATATTTTCGATTTTGAAGGAATTCTGGGACCGGTGTCCGTAGAGGTAATCGGAAAATGAAAATCCCTCCCCCAAACTATTGTAAACCTCTTTTTACTCTTGCATTAAGTGCAAAAAACCAGTCTGAAGCTGATGAAAGCAAAACCCTTACTCTTAAGCACCTTACTAGGTGGTCTTCTGTCCTTTCAGGCGGCATTCGGGCAGATACTTGATCTCAGAAATCACCAACAACCCTGCTACCGCCGCCGGAGGCGATAATGAGCTGGAATGGGTTGAAATATACAACGCTGGTGCAGTTTCCGTTGATTTAACTGGACCGACCTCTCGGAAAGACGCTTTTGGCGCATCAACCCTACCTGGCCAGATTAGCGACCACGGGTGACTCCTCAGGGTTTAAATTCGAAGGGTTGTTCGACCCGAACGGTAACGGGTCTACCCTTTATTGTCGGAGGCTTGAATTCCCATTGCAAGATAGCGTTATAAGCGGAATCTACTAGACTGCGGTGACCCTCGTATTCTTCTACAATCGGGATACGCACCTTTCCGGTTTCATCGATATAAAAACCGACTACTACCTGGCCGACTCTTTCCTCTATCGGAATGTCCGGGTTTATTATCGGATGAACTATCTTAATTGGTTCGGGCAATCCATCCAGCTCCTTGAAACTTCTTACAACGACGACATCCCTGTGCATGTTTGGCAGCCTCTGTAGATACAGATATGTCAAATTCCCTTCGACCAAACTGGTTCCGCGTTTTGAGAAATTAAACATCATTTCCATCACGATTGGAATCGGTTTTCCATCCATCATGGCAGGATTAAAGGTCCAGTCCTCGATCACTCGACGAATTGCATCAATGAATGACTTATCATACGCCCGAATCACCATCCAATCAGCAACAGTTCCATCCGCGTTTATATCAACCACCATGCGAAGGTCGCCCTCTTTGGGCAGCTCAAATGGAGCTCTGGTTAGCCAGGGTTCTTCATAGTTCTTGAAAGTGGCGGCAGTTGCCTGTACCTCCTCTCCAAAAGAGATGTTGGAGAACAATAAAATTGTCAGGGAACTCAATGCTATCTTCAGAAAAATTTTCATAATAACCTCTCTTTTCTTCGTTACGGCGGTGTTTATTAAGTGATACACCGGAAAATCCTTATTCCCTGCATTTTTTTGCAGTGATTTGTCGGAATTTAGTGTATTACAGGTAAAGAAGGAAAACTCACCTATGTCTGAGAAAGAACGAACCGATTTTAAACAGGACCTTCAGAAGTGGGATGTTCAGTTGAAACCAGATCCACACACTGCACAACACGTCCTGAACCGCATTGCTTCCGAACAGGTTTTAAACAGCCCTGAAAAACGCTTTCCAAAGCTAATTCCATTCCTGCTGGCAACAGGAATTGCTGCTGTTCTGGTTTTCGGAACAGTCTTTATTATTAATCAACAGGCGCAAACGCGTCTAATCCAGGATCACCAGTACCTCTCACTGATCGATCCCGTAACACGAGTCCAGTCGCACGAAGGTAACACTTCCAAGGATCTATTGCTGGAACAACTGGCATGGATGCAGAACCGTCTGGATCTTTCACGAGACCAGTTCATGGAACTGGTTGGGCTCCATCAGAATTACTCGGATAAATTCAATGGACTCTACGAGGAACTGGTTCGTCTCGAAAGTGAATACGATCACTTCGAAGCCTTGCGAAAAAACAACGAAATGGTCGATTTCATGGCACTATACGATGTGCTGTTAGAACGGGAGGAAACGGAATCGTTGGCCCATAACCTTTCGCAGGAACTCATTGCCAAGGTATCTTCGATCCTGACCCCCTCGCAGCGAACCACATACCTGTCCATGGTCACACTCTCCACCAATCCCAATGCCTGACCTCAACTCCAGCGACAGCGAGCTTATGCACGCTGTCAAATGCGATGATACAAGCGCGCTCGTTCTCCTCATAGAACGTTGGGAGGCCCGCTTGTTGAATTTCATTTTCAGGTACGTGCAGATAGAGTCCGTGGCAAGGGATCTTGTTCAGGAAACTTTCGTCAAAGTCTATTACGCCAGGGATCGGTTTGATGAGAACAAGACTTTCAGTACGTGGATGTTTAGTATTGCTTCCAACCTGTGTCGCAATCACCAGCGCTGGGTAAAGCGGCATGCTGAGGCACCCATGGAAGATTCCACTGAACCAGTGGACAATCTTTCACCTTCAGTTCGGACCGGTCAGATCGAACAACAAAAACTGATTGCGGAAGCCATTGCCAGTCTTCCACATGCGCTACGGCTGACCGTGTTATTCTATTACTACGAAGATTTGAGCTATCAGGAAATTGCCAGGATCACGGGTTGCTCGGTTCGTGGAGTTGAATCGAGGCTTTATCGAGCAAGGAAACTTCTTTCGACAAAGCTATCGAAGCATGAATCGATCAATCCAGTTCCTTCAGCTCTTCGCGAAAGGGAGCGGCTTCCAGTATAAGGGCGACCTCTCTCAGGCACACCCCACCCTCAAAGATGCTTCTTGAGAAACTCGCCCACTAGCGTTCCGTACTTGAAGCTCTCATCCGTATGGTAATTTCCTATAGTGTAAATATTCCACAACAGGTTCCTGTCTATTCCCGAGATTGTTAATTGACAACTGGTTTTCGTGAAACCGGGTAACTATTACAATTCCCTGACCCAGATATTGCGGTACTGAACCGCATGGCCGTGGTCCTGCAATTGAATTGGGCCAGGCTCCTGTGGGTGTGGCTTAATTCGATTTGTCCGGTAATATTGAGTTAGCTCGAAAATCTCCTGCACCTTATGAATAAACTCCCCGTTGTGGCGCACAGTGATGATCGGTGCTTTCACCAGCTTACCCTCGGAGTCGTACTCTGCGGCGCGGAACATGATGTCGTATGTCTGCCACTGCTCTGGCGGCGAACAGCGATTAACCTTCGGTGGTGCAACCTTGTAGAGCGCACCACACTCGCTCCAGTCTCCGATCAGGCCGTAACTGTCGAGCATCTGCACTTCATAATTGCCTTGAAGAAATACGCCGGTGTTGGCGCGCCCCTGCCCACGTTCTTCGGGTTCGTAAGGTAGTTTGAATTCAATGTGCAGTTCGCAGCTCTTGAACTTTTGACGGGAAACCAAATCCCCGCCCTTCTTGGTAATCTTCTTTGGGACGGATTCAATGGCGCTATCCACGATCTTCCAGACCGCGTCTATTTCCTCACCGCCTTTTTCAATATGCTTCCAGGCATCCATGGATTTCCCATCGAACAAAACGACCGATCCCTTTGGAGCCCTGCGACCCATAGTAGGCGAAATGCGGGTAAACTTGGACAATTTAAACTGGGAACTCTCCTTGCCCTTGTAGACGCCTTCTCCCTCGATGGATGTGTTGGTAACCTTGCATTCCCAATTCTCGCCTTTAATTTTGATCGAACCGTTTTTGTACTGGCCAATTCCAGAAAAGATTGGCTCAGAACGGCGCTCAAACTCACCCTTAAAGGTAACTTGATATTCATCGCCACCCAGTCCAATAACTTGGGCGGTGATCTGGTTACTGTTTTCCAGATATGCATTTGTGGGATTAACCCATTCACCGCGCCAGTCCCCCATGAATGGAGGAGGCATCTCACCAGCGGAAACAATTTGGGAAAACAATAGGGTAATTAATAAGCAAAGAACGTTTTTCATAATGATTTCCAATCTAAGAAAACTTTAATCGATTATTTAGGCACTGCAGGTTTCACGTACCTTCATCAGAAGATCCTTACTCTTACGGATACCGGTGTACTCATCATCGATGCTGCCTTCATATTCGATTCCAACATATCCATTGTATCCGGCATCCAGAACGATCTTCATGATCTTGAAATAGTCTGTGTGGATTTCGTTACCCTGCTCGTCGAAATCATGTGTCTTGGCACTGACCGCCTTGGCGTATGGCATCAATTCAGCTGTACCCTTGTAGCGGTCATACTCTTCTTCGCAGGTGCGACTGCCATCCGGATTCTTGACCCGCTTGATACAGAAATTGCCGAAATCAGGCAACGTTCCGCAGTTATCCATATTTACCTGTGCCATGACTCCAGACAACCAGGAACCATCGGATGAGAACCCGCCGTGATTCTCAACAATCACATTCAGGCCAACCTTCGCAGCATGTTCGGACAAGCGGCCGAGTCCATCCACGACATTAGACATCAGCTCTTCGCGTGTTCCCGGTCCGCCGGCATTCACACGGATGGAGTGACATCCCAGGAATTTTGCTGCTTCTACCCATTTATAGTGATTTTCAACAACCTGGATGCGCTTGGCTTCATCCGACTCACCAAGATTGCCTTCGCCATCGACCATGATCAACAAGCTCTTGACGCCATTATCATCGGCTTTGGCTTTCAACTGGGCCATGTAGGCTTTGTCCGAGGTTTTGCCCTTATAAAACTGATTGACGTACTCAATCGCTTCTATCCCGAACTCGTTTTTTGCGATGGGTGCAAATTCCATAGCATCCATTTCCCCTGCAAAGAGCGCCTTGTGTAATGACCACTGGGCAAGAGAGATTTCAAACGATTTACTACAACAGCTACATCCTGACATACCGAATAATCCCAGACCTAGGGCGCCGAAAGATGAGCTTTGAATGAAGTTTCTACGGGATAC
>JAUVDD010000180.1 GCA_030595525.1 Puniceicoccales bacterium | reverse complement strand
AACCAACTGGAAGACCTTCTTCTGTGTCATACCGGCCGCCAGCGCGCGTTCTGCCGCAAGTTGGTTGGTCAAACCGTCTGCCAACGGATCGGAAAACGGGACACCGAGTTCAAGAATATCCGTTCCGTTTTCGATCAAGGTCCGACAAATCTCAAGGGAAAGCACCGGATTTGGATCGCCTGCGCATACGTATGACACAAAGGCGGCCCGGTTTTCCGATTTAGCGGTCTGGAATGCTGTTTCTATTCGATTCATAGCCATCTTAAGCTGACAAACTTGGAAGATTTGTTCTTCAGAATCAATCTATTCAGGTTGAACCTGGATTTTTACGGCATCATCGCTCCTCAAGTACAGCTTGGCTAGATCGTTGATTTGCTTGACTGTGATGGTTTCCCAGAATCCTTCGAAGGAACGGGCCCACTCCAGACGGATTGGATCACTTTGCGATCTGAGCAAAACGCTATTCAGCCAGTATCCATTGGTCCGGCGGTATTCCTCGATCTGGTTCTTGGTTGGCTCAATTGCCCGAACCAGCTCGTCTTCGTCGATTCCAGAATCTGCCAGGTCGGCCCCGATTTTGACCATGATGTCTTGGATTAAATCCGCCTTATCCGGTTGGACACCAACTATTGCACGGAACAATCCATAATCAGTGTAGGTGTCACTGCTGTTGTTATAGGCATACGGACTGTATGCTTCTCCGGTATTCTCCCGGATCTCAATACGCATCCGATCGGAATAGACGCCTCCCAGAATACTCAAGCGACGTACTTCAAAGATATCGGATTGATCGGTTGTTGGCCAACTGACAACAGCCATCGCCCTTGGAATATCGGATTGGTAATTGAAAATTTTGCTTTTCGGCTCGGCCGGAAACTTGACGATTCTGGACTCTTCCATGGCCGGTCGCGTTTCTTCACGTTCTGATATGGCGCCAAAAGTTTTCAAGACATTCTGAAGTATCGTATCCATGTCGGAGAAATCACCGACAATTGATAACTCCATATAGCTATCACTCAATGAGTCGTTCAGCCATTCCATTACCTGGTCGGTGTCCCGCGAATCCAAATCCTTTCTTTCCGGGAATCCAAAACGGTCATCCCCTCCGGCGAGGAACTTGGTAACCTCATTTTGCATGACTGCATTCGGGTCGTGTGCCAACTGATTATATAAACCATCAACCTGCCGCTCAAATAAACGTTCTGCTTCTGCGCGGTATCCAGGATCTGAAATATATGCAGCCATTAATTGAAGTTGCAGTAGCAGATCCTGTTCGTTGGTGACACCGCCAAGGGTGAATTGGTTGTCGTCAACCGACAAACCGGAGCCAACCGTTTTTCCTGCCATAAGAGCGTCGATTTCATCATTGCTGTGTTCGCCAAGTCCGCCTGCCGTGAAGATGGATCCTGCGAGTAATGGCAGACCAGGCTTGTCGATTGGTGCAGAAAGCTTACCAGTTCCGAAGCTTGCTTTCACGTAGACCTTGTTTGCTTCATAGTCGGTTTTCTTAATGTTCAACCGAACTTTGTTAGAAAGAATGTATTGGTGAATATCGAGATCTTCAATGTAGTTAGAATTCACTACATCACCTTTGTCTCCGAACTTCGTGTATGCCCACGGCTTTTGCTTCTCAGCTTTGGGAGGTTCCACTTCGATCTGAGTGACCTCATTGAACTTGTTGGTAATCAACTGGTCGAAATTCCCTACGATGTTAACCATTCGCTCGTCATCGTCCCACAACTCCTTGTAGGCCTCGTTCACGGTCTCCAGCGACATCGCCTCGATTTGTGGAACCAGAATGTCTCGTCTGGCAGATGGATCCATGAATACCGTATCCTCACGAACTGCTCGGACTAATGCCGAGGAAAGATCCCGACTCTTCCTGGTTGCGGCTCTGGCAGCGGCCTCTTCCAGGCCATTAATCAGGTTTGCCTTGGCCTCATTCAGCTCGGCTGGGGTGAAACCATACTGGATGGCCCTGTTGAGCTCTAGCGTCGACACTTCAAGCGCCTTCTCCCAGTCGGCCGGTTCAAAATACATTGATACGCCTGAATAGCGGACGAAATCCAACCAACGGTAACCATAGGCACTCGCTCTGGAGAATGGTGCGCCTTCTTCCTTGCTTAGCTTTTCAAACCTGCGCGAAAGAATGGCATTTCCCAGATTCATGGCTATTTCCCTGAGTCTCAATTCGAGGGTGTCTGATTCCGGCTCTATCTTTTTTCGTGAAAAAACTTCCAGATTACCCATCGCCAATTCTGAGTGGCTGAAAAGCCGGGACTTCACTTCTGAAGGAACGATTGTTCCTGTATCCGGATCCGGTGCAGGGTTCTCGCTGGGTTCCATGTCTGCAAAATACTCATCAAACAAGGATTGTATTTTGTCCGAATCAATATCTCCCACGGCAATGAGTACCATTCTTTCCGGAGTGTACCATGTGTTGTAGTAATCAACCAGATCCTGGCGCGTAGCCATACGAATTACATTTTCATCACCGATGGTGATCCGGTCGGAAATTCTTGAATCCGGAAGTGCAAATTTCAGCCCGTCAATATAGGCAAGATAATCAGCTGATTTTCGATCACGAGCTTCACTGAGAACGACTCCCTTTTCTTTCTCTACTTCTTCTTCTCCCAACAACATGCCATCGGCGTAATCCCGAAGGAGCTGAAATCCGTCACGAAGGATTTTATCCTCTGTATTGGGCAATTCCAGTTTGTAAACGGTCTCCCTCCACCATGTATGGGCATTGGTATCTGCACCGAAATCCATGCCTAATCGCTGGAAATATTCCACCATTTCACCCGCTGAATAGTTTCGAGTGCCATTGAAGGCCATATGCTCAATCACATGGGCGAGACCCTTCTGTCGGTCAGTTTCATGAATTGAACCGGCTTCTATCAGGATTCGGAGGCTGACTCTTCCTGGAGGCTCTTCCCAGGGAAGAATAACATAGCGAATACCGTTATCCAATCGACCCCATTGTACTTCCGGATCAACAGGCAAGTCACTTTCGGAATGCGCCCATGGGCGAGCGACTAATTGCGTGCCCGTCAGAATGGCAACTGCGAGTATTGTGTTACGAATCAATACGGATTTAAGCTTGTTCATTTATCTGAGTTGGAAATGGTTTAAGTAATGATGATTTTCTTGTACCGGCTACTTTACCTACCCGGCCTCTTGATCGGCTTGCCGTATTATGCATTTCGCATGTGGCGCCGCGGAGGCTACAGGACTGGTTTTAGTAATCGCTTTGGGTTAATGGCAAACCTTCCCCCAAAGTGCAAGGACGTCAAACGAATTTGGATACAAGCTGTCAGTGTGGGAGAGTTGATGGCCATTCGTCCTTTGCTCAAGGAATTGCAGAAGGAACCAGCGGTAGAAGTTGTCCTAACCACCACGACCAGCACTGGATTGAGAGTATTAAAGGAAAATTTGGCGGATTTGGTCATTTGGAATGGAGTTTTTCCTTTGGATTTCTGGCCATTTAGCCGAAAAGCCTGGCAACAAATTGATCCCGATCTGGCTGTATTGATGGAAGGAGAGCTTTGGCCGGAACATATCCATCAGGCAAACATTAGACAAATTCCAGTTATTTTAGCGAATGCCCGGTTATCTGACAGATCATTCCAGCGGCATTATAAATTCAGGAAATTGGCGAGATGCTATTTTAAGCACCTATCCATAATTCTGGCTGGCAGTGCCAGCGATCGTAGAAGATTGGTTAAACTGAATTGGGTAGAATCTGAGAAAATTCAACTGACAGGAAACCTGAAATTGGATGTTGAAATGCCGGAATCTCCATCCTCCGAGTCGCGAGCAACTATGCTTGGAGAATTCGGGATGCCGGAAGAAAGCTGGTTATTAATTGGCTCATCAACTTGGTCCAGCGAAGAAAGCGCCCTGATAGATGCCTACAAATCTCTAAAGGAGAAGTATCCTGTCCTTCGACTGCTCATCGTGCCACGCCATGCGGAGAGAAAGCAGGAATTACAGGCTGTCGTAACGACCAAAGATGTAGCCTTTCACTTCCGTTCCAATTCCAAACAAGCTCCGGAAGGAACGGAAGTTTATGTTGCCGACACAACCGGTGAGTTGGGAATGCTGACAAATTATGCCGATATAGTGTTTGTAGGAAAATCCATTCCTCCGAACAGCGGTGGCCAAACACCAGTGGAGGCCGCTGCCATGGGGAAACCTTTAATATTCGGTCCGGATATGTCTAATTTTAAGGATATATCGCGAAACCTTGTTAAAACTGGAGCTGCTGAGGTTATCCAGTCGGGAGACGATTTAGCGTCCAAAATTGAGGAGCTATTGTCGTCTCCGGAACATCGTGAGCAAATGGGTAACGCTGCCCGATCCGTTATTTTGGAGAGCCGTGGAGCGACACGACGCGTGATTTTGGAAATTAAGAAATCACTGAATCAGGAGAGCTGAAACTCTTCCTTGATTTCCGCCCATGCCTGAAGGGT
>JAUVDD010000221.1 GCA_030595525.1 Puniceicoccales bacterium | reverse complement strand
CCATAAATCCAACATTAAAATCTCTTCATTCCCGCATTTAACCCTCCCCGTCATTCCCGCATTCTTGCCCTCAGGGGCCCTACTTTTGGTTAGCGGGAATCTCGACCAGATATAGATCCTCGATTAGAGCTTGCCCCTAACGCATGAAGGGGAACTTCGGGGATATCGATTGGCTTCCCGCTCAAGCGAACCCAGCGATAGCCTCCCATCAAATAGCTTAACCGGAATTCGATATTTACGGATTCGCGGTTTTCCTTCGCGTAGGAAAGACGATCCAATACCAATTGACGATCGTCCTGATGAACTCCACCAATCCATCCTTCACGCACTTGTTCCACCAATGTGCTTCCAGAAAAATTCAACCATGAATCGTTGTAGAAATACGGAATCAGGTCATTGCCGGCAATCCACACCATAGCCGGTGCATTCCCCATCAACTGCTCCTGGTAATGCAGGGATTTCTTTCTCCGCTGGTCCAACTCCACCCGGTCCGTCACATCCTTCTGCTGGAGGATCAGGCATTCTTTCCCGATTAGATCCGGATAAGTGTATTGCCGAATATCCGCTTCGATGTATCGCTTGCCTTCTTCCGGATAATCAATCCATCCACTATATTCGCTGGTGCCATCCTTGCGGGCGCGCTCCAGCAGGACCTTGATCTGCTTGTTGTAGAAGTTTTTCCCGATCACTTTACGAATCGGTGTTCCCCGCATGGTCTCCGGCCCAATCGAATACAACTGGGCATAGGCCTTGTTCGCAAACAGGTAACAGTCATCTGCATCGACGATGCAAATCGGTTGGTCCAGCGAGTGCAAAACATGCAACGCCAGATCTTCCTGTTTCCCGGATGCGCCCGTACCCAAGGAAAATTTTTCCTCTCGTTTAGGTGAAACCATTTTTACAGCAGCTGTTAATATCTAATAAGAAAGAAGACACGAATTCTTATTCAGACTGCTTTATTACTAGGAATTGTAAGAATTTCGTCAAGTAAATACTTTACCCTAGAGGGACTAGGGGGTTTTACCTATTTTTTACAAAATATTAACAAATTATTAACATTCGGACAGTTTATTCTGGCCTAAATGGTCTTTTACAAAATGTGGGAGTGTTCCGAAAAAGAAGTGGATTTGCCCTCAAGAAAAGGATTGTCAGCCCGCCCTGTGCAGGCCACAAATCCTTCATAGCTGACCAATGAATATACACGAGTTTCAAGCAAAGGAACTGTTTGCCGATTTTGGAGTCCCTGTCTCAAAGGGAGTATCCGTCAAATCGGCTGACCAAATTGATAACGCGCTACAGCAATTACCGGCAGGTCCGGTGGTTGTAAAAGCTCAGATTCACGCAGGTGGACGAGGCAAAGGTACTTTTACCGATGGATTCAAGGGAGGTGTCCACATATGTGATGATACCAAATCAGCCGCCGAGACAGCAAAAAAGATGCTGGGAAACACATTAGTCACCCACCAGACGGGCCCGGAAGGAAAAGTCGTCAAGACGATCTATCTGGTAGACGTATGTGACATTGAAAAGGAATATTATCTGGCAATCACTCTTGACCGAGCCAGCGGTTGTCCCGGGATAATTGCCTCCACTGAGGGTGGAGTTGAGATTGAAACCGTTGCCGATGAGTCGCCGGAAAAGATCACCAAGGTTTTGGTAGATCCCGCACAAGGTCTTCAACCCTTCCACAAACGGCAAGTCGCCTTTGGGTTGGGCTTTTCCGATAAGGCTCAATTAAAACAGATGGATGCCCTGCTAACCGGACTTTACCAATTTTATTGGGAAAAGGATGCCAGCATGGTGGAAGTCAATCCACTGGTCACTACTCCGGATGGAAATATCGTGGCTCTCGACGCAAAGGTCGGATTTGACGAAAGCGCGATGTACAGACATCCGGATATCCTGGCCCTGCGTGATCTTGATGAGGAAGATCCAAAAGAAGTTGAAGCCGGCAAACATGGGCTCAGCTACATCGCCTTGGACGGAAATATCGCCTGCCTGGTCAACGGTGCCGGCCTGGCCATGGCGACCATGGATATTATCAAGCACTTTGGTGGAAACCCAGCCAACTTCCTCGATGTAGGGGGTGGCGCAAGCGAGGAGGACGTAACTGAGGCCTTCAAGATAATCCTAAGTGATCCGAAGGTTAAAGGTATCCTGGTCAATATCTTTGGCGGAATCATGAGCTGCAAAGTGATTGCTACAGGCATCATCGCAGCGGCACAAAATGTGGAAATTACCGTTCCCCTGGTGGTTCGTCTGGAAGGGAATGAAGTCGCCGAGGGCAAGAAACTGCTGGATGAAAGTGGTCTCTGCCTGATCTCCGCAGACAGCCTGAGCGACGCCGCTCGAAAGGTCGTTACCGAAGTAAGTAACAAACAAGCTTAACCCCGAATTTATTTAAACAATGTCAGTACTTGTTGGTAAGGAAACGCGTGTCGTAGGACAAGGTATCACCGGTAATTTCGGGAGCCTGCATGCAAATAAGAATATTGAATATGGCACAAACTACGTTGCCGCTGTGACCCCTGGAAAAGGTGGTCAGCAATTCAATGGGAAATTCCCCATTTTCAATACAGTTCACGAAGCAGTGGAGAAAGAGGGCGCCAATACCAGTGTCATCTTTGTTCCCCCGCCCTTTGCCGCTGATGGAATTCTGGAAGCCATTGATGCCGGAATTGAATTGATCATCTGCATCACCGAAGGCATCCCGGTAAAAGACATGGCGATCGTCAAAGACGCCCTGAAGAAGGCTCCGGGCACCCGCCTGATTGGCCCAAACTGCCCGGGAATCATGACCCCCGGAATCTGCAATATCGGCATCATGCCGGGATACATTGCCCGGCCAGGAAAGATTGGTGTAGTCAGCCGTTCAGGCACATTGACCTACGAAGCCATGTTCCAGGTAACCGAACGCGGTTATGGTCAGAGCACATGTATCGGCATCGGTGGCGATCCGATCAATGGCACAAACCACACAGATGCATTGAAGCTTTTCAACGAGGATCCTGATACCGAGGCAATCATCATGATTGGGGAAATCGGTGGCACCGCTGAAGAAGAAGCTGCTGCTTACGCCAAGGAATTTGTTAAAAAGCCGGTTGCCGCATTTATTGCTGGAACGACAGCTCCTCCCGGTCGCCGCATGGGCCACGCTGGTGCAATTGTTTCCGGAGGAAGTGGAACAGCAGAGGCGAAAATCGCCGCCTTACAGGCTGCTGGTATCGCCGTTTCACCCACCCCGAGCGAAATCGCTGAGACCTTGTTTAGTATTTATACGCCATAATTGTAGTGAGCGACTTTGAGTGTTAATCAGTAGATTCCGGAATGGATTTGGAGTGCGCCGACACGTCGGCGCTTTAAAAGCTGCGACGTGTCGCAGCAGTCCATGGAGTTTGCTCCCGCTCGCTGCAGGAGATATCGCTCGGCAGGGTAATCCCCTATCCGGCGATCTCCTCGATCTTGGCAGCCAGTTTAAGATCCTTGTCGGTGATCTTGTCACCGGCATCGCTCGTCGTTAAACGGATCTCAAGTGACGTATAGGTGTTAATAATTTCCGGATGATGGTTGGATTCCTCTGCCTCAAAGCTGATGCGTACAATCGCGGCAACGGAATCCCTGAATGATGGCATTGAGAACCGCTTGACCAGTTGGTTGTTCTCAACGATCCATCCGGGTAATCCACTCAGCGCAACTTCCAATTCACTATCTGAAATCAAATGGCTCATACGGGATGAATGACAAATTCGATGGCACATGTCAATTTCTCCTCTCCACCGGTTTGGCCCTTGTTATTC
>JAUVDD010000251.1 GCA_030595525.1 Puniceicoccales bacterium | reverse complement strand
CTTACTCGATAAGCTGGATGCAACCGGCATGGCTGATAATACCATCATTGTCTTGTGGTCCGACCACGGCTACCACCTTGGAGACAAGGAAACCTGCGTAAAATTCACCCTCTGGGAGAAGGCCAATCGTGTTCCCTTTATTATCGTGGCACCCGGCGTCTCGGTTCCCGGCAGTCGCATCGACCAACCGGTTGGACTCATCGATATCTACCCGACGCTTCTGGAGCTGGCTGGACTGCCGCCCAAAGCAGATAATGATGGATTGAGCCTTGTGCCCTTGATGAAACATCCCGAGGGCAAGTGGGTTCGCCCGGCGCTAATGAATGAAGGTCCGGGGAACCACGCGGTTCGATCGGAACGCTGGCGCTATATCCGCTATAATGACGGTGCTGAGGAACTGTATGATCACAGCAACGATCCATGGGAACATACGAATCTCGCCAATAATCCCGAATATGCTGCGGTCCTCGCCGAACACCGGAATTGGCTGCCCCAGAAGGAAGCAGAAGGGGAAGCCATGGTACACCTTCTCAGGCCTCCTCCACCTCCCGGTGTGGGGCTGCCGGAGAATCTGTCAAAGCGACCGTAAAATTGAATTTTGATATCATGAAAACGTTACCCCTTATACTTCTTTGCGGAGTCGTGCTGCATTCCGGCCTGATTCTTCATGCAGAGACGACAACCTCAACAGGCATGCAAAGCCAGGTTGCCTTGAGCGCATCACTTAAAGTGAGCAACACGCACCTGATCGTGCCTGTGGCCAATTATCCACGTAACAAAACGGACCATGAGTTGCTGGGAATCTACGATGGAGAAAAGCTGATCCAGAACTTTACGGTATCTCTCCCAAAAGAGAATGATGCTTACTGGTTGGCTTCCTACCCATTGAGTCAGTTTGGCCTCAGTGGGAAAACTATTACCATCAAGCCTGCTGATAAAAAGATGCTATCCAAGGCTTACCGCAATGCCTTCAAGTTGATCCGTATCGGTGAGAAGGTTCTCTCCCCGGACGACTACGATCAGCCATATCGAGACCAATTCCATGTTTCGACCAGACGGGGATGGAACAATGATCCCAACGGACTGGTTTTTGCTGATGGCTTGTACCACATGTATTATCAACACAATCCATTCGGTATCTATTGGGGCAATATGCACTGGGGGCATTTTGTCAGTGAGGATCTTATCCACTGGAAAGAGCAACCGATTAGCTTATTTGCGAATACGATAAAGGATGCCGCTTTCTCCGGTGGTGGCTTTGTGGACTTCAATAACTCGGCCGGTCTGGGTAAGGATACATTATTTATCGCTTTCACTAGCACGGGTCGCGGGGAATGCCTTGCCTATAGTAAGGATGGAGGGCAGACGCTGATCGAGTTACCGGAAAATCCCGTTGTTGAACACACGGGTCGTGATCCGAAGATTATCTGGTATTCGCCAGAGCAAAAGTGGGTCATGGCGCTTTACGACTTCTCTCCTTGTGAGGAAACTCAGGCCACTCCTTCCAAAATAGTCGAGAAGCCAAATCGGGAACACGCCAACATCGCATTTTACGAGTCCAGGGACTTGAGAAACTGGAAAAGGACGGGGGCTTTTACTCATCCTGACAGGGATGCCGTTTTTGAGTGTCCCGAGCTCTTTCGACTCCCAGTTGAAGGATTGAAAGGCGAAACACGATGGGTCCTCTATGGGGCGCAAAACCGGTACTTCATAGGCCAGTTTAATGGTAGGGAATTTGTGGCGGAAAGCGGTCCACATGGTGAGATGATTGGAGATTACTCAACCCATGGATCATTTTATGCCGCTCAAATTTTCAGTGACATGCCGGTCGAACGTCGCGTGCAAATTGGTTGGATGCGCAGAGATAGTCTTGAAACGATTTTCCCTGAACAGGTTGCGAGTCAAGGTCTCACTTTGCCGCATGAAATCACATTGAGACAGACTAGTGATGGAATCAGGGCGTTTTTCAATCCCGTAAAGGAAGTCCGGCTACTTAGGGAAAAGCAGTTGGCGAATGGGACGTATATTAGTCAGGATCACTCCAATGACTTGTTGGAGAATTGCGATAATGAACTGACGGAAGTGCTGATTCATTTCGAAGAGGATGATTACCATGAATTAGTTATTAATGGAATGGATGCCAGTTTTTTCGGCAAGAAAGCCCGGATCTTTACGGATCGCACGATCATGGAAATCTACATTGATGATGGTTTAGAGTATGAAGTACGTTCACGTGATATTGAAGTCTTTTTCTCCTCAGGTTCCTATGTTGTTCTCAATAGAAAAGAGCGCCTCGAGTCGCTGGAAATTCATCAATTAAAATCAATTTGGAAGTAGCAGATTTGTAATGACAAAGGAACGTCCAATTGCCGTCGGGCTCGGTGAACTGCTCTGGGATATGCTGCCGAAAGGAAAGCAGCTAGGTGGCGCTCCATTCAATTTTGCTCGTCATTGCGGCCAACTTGGATTGGAAGCATTTCCCGTAAGTCGGGTAGGGAATGATGAATTGGGAAGGGAGACCCTTTCCCTCCTGGAAGATTGGGGTGTCGATACATCGCATGTATCCAGAGATCCAATACATGATACTGGAACAGTTCAGGTAAGCTTGAATCATGAAGGCAAACCCTCCTACGAAATTCGTGAAGGAGTGGCATGGGACTATCTCTCGATGTCTGAAGATTTTGAAGTGCTGGCATCGAGAGTGAATGCCGTTGCATTTGGCAGCCTCGCCCAGCGCAATGCATGCTCACGGTCAGCTATTCAAGGCTTCCTGGACTGCATGCGACCAGATGCTTTAAAGTTGTTCGACGTCAATTTGAGACAAATTTACTACACCACCGAGATACTGGAAAATTCGCTCAAGCGAGCAAATATTCTTAAGCTGAGTGACGAAGAGCTTCCCGTGTTAGGTAAGCTCTTCTCGCTCAGTGGATCGGTGCAGGATCAACTGGCTGGTTTGATGAAGTTGTTTAACTTGAAGCTGGTCGCCTATACACGTGGTCCAGAAGGAAGCCTGCTCATGGACGACTCAGGCGTAGACGATCATCCGGGAATTCCCATTCCAGGGAAAGACACAATAGGAGCAGGAGATTCCTTTTCGGCTACTTTGTGCGTGGGTTTACTGTCTGGGCTATCGCTTTCTCAATTAAACGATAATACGAACAAGGTCGCGACCTATGTCTGCTCTCAATCCGGAGCAACTCCCAACTTTCCCTCTGAGCTTATGGATTCTATATCCATATAAATTACTCTCATCCTCAATATACAAAGCTATGTATTTGCATTCAAAAACTTTCCTGTTCTTCGCACTAATTGCCAAGGTGTTTTTCATATCCAGTATCGGCCTGTTAAATGCAGCGAACGATAAGCCGAACGTCATCATACTGCTGACAGATGACCAGGGCTATGGGGACATCTCGGCTCATGGCAGCCCGGTCCTCAAGACTCCTGAAACGGATAAGTTGAGGAGTGAATCAGTTCGCCTGACGGACTTCCATGTGGCGCCCATGTGTACGCCGACACGCGGACAGCTTCTGACTGGACTGGACGCCATGCGCAATGGGGCAACCGCCGTATGCCAGGGGCGTTCCATGATCCGCAATGAGCTCAAGCT
>JAUVDD010000067.1 GCA_030595525.1 Puniceicoccales bacterium | reverse complement strand
GTATCCGGTTCACCAGTGGCTATGTCACCGCTCCAGTTTGTGGACCCTGTCGGGTTGGCTTGTTGTCAGGTGCCTATCAGAACCGGTTTGGAATACAGTGGAATAATGATTCACAGTTTGTGGAATTTCCCAGCCAGCAGGCCTTGTTACCCGAACCTTTGGCAGCAGCTGGTTATCGTACTGCTGTCTTCGGCAAGTGGAATTTACGCAATGAACCAGCTGCGGAGCGATTCGATGTTACCCGTCATATCATGATCTGGGAAGGAGACTATTTCCCGCGTCCGGATGGAACTTATCGAGGCGTGGACAATCCAAAGGAGTATGACTCGACCAAGACTTTTGATATCTGGGGACCGGAAAGACCCGGTGACCGCTACCTGACAGACGTCCTGACTGACGATGCGTGCGACTTTATCGATGAGAACGCCGACAGGCCCTTCTTCCTTTATCTGGCTTACAATGCACCACATACACCACTCCAGGCGAAAAAGTCCCATCTGGAAAATGTGGCCCACATTGAAAATGGTGGCCTGAAACTTTATGCCTCGATGGTCCTCTCCGTGGATGAAGGAGTGGGGCGTGTACTCGGCAAACTGGATGAACACGACCTGGCCGGAAACACGCTTGTCGCATTTGTTAGTGACAATGGTCCTGCATACGGTCGGCCCGAGCTGAAGGGCTGGAAAAAGGAATGGCCGACCACCTTGTTAGGGAGCGCGGGCCCCCTGAATGGACGCAAAGGTACGTATTATGAAGGCGGGATTAGAGTTCCGTTCATTTTGCGCTGGCCTGACCGTCTGCCAGCCGGGAAGACGGATGATCGTCCGGTGATCTCCATGGATCTGTTCCCAACATTTTGTTCAGTCGCTGGCACAACGGTTCCGGACGGTACCGTAACTGATGGCGTCAACTTGTTGCCATTTCTTGAAGGTGAGTCCCCTAAACAGGAATCCCCCCATAATGTCCTTTACTGGTCGCGTGGCTCCCAGGGCGCAATTCGCAAGGGCGATTGGAAGCTCGTTGTGAATGAAGAGAGTCACGAGCTTTATAATCTTGATGATGATCTCGGGGAGAAAACCGATCTTTCTTCTAGCAAACCACAATTAGCTAAAGCATTGCTGAAGGAATACAGAAACTGGCTTTCGGCCGAATTCTGAAAATGTATAAAATGGCTGCTCGGGCAAGATTCGAACTTGCGACCAAGTGGTTAACAGCCACCTGCTCTACCACTGAGCTACCGAGCAGTATTTTTGTTGCTCTGCGACCTGTGGTTAATCCCGCATGGGCGGGACTCTACCACCGAGCTACTGAGCAACTTATCCAGCGGAAAGTGGGTAAATAAGGGAAGAGGAAGGGTGGATGTCAATGGTCTTTTGACTGAAAAACGAGCAAAACCTGTGACAGGTGGGCTGTGAGGTGAAAAAAAGCGCGAGTATGTGCGAATCCGCATTGATTTTTTGCGGAAAATACTCACAAGAAACGATGAAATGGAGGCGTTCATTGAGCTCAGCGGCGTAAGCAAGCGATTTGGCTCCCTGACTGCAGTAGACGACATTGATCTGGTGCTGCAGAAGGGGGAGATCTTTTCGTTGCTGGGTCCAAGCGGGTGCGGGAAGACGACCCTGCTTCGACTGCTGGCTGGATTTCTGTCACCGGATGCTGGTCAGATCCGTGTAGCGGGGAAAGATCTGACCGAGGTGCCACCGAATAAACGGCCGATTAACACGGTATTCCAGAGCTATGCTTTGTTTCCGCACATGGACATTCGGACGAACATCGGATTCGGACTGAAAATTGCTGGAAGGCAACGGTCATTCATAGATGAGGAAGTGGACCGGATGCTGGAGTTGATCCAGATGTCGGACCATGCTGGCAAGCGTCCGCATGAGATCAGCGGTGGGCAGAAACAGCGAGTCGCGCTGGCACGTGCGCTCATTAACAAGCCACAATTGCTTTTGCTGGATGAGCCACTTGCGGCACTGGATTTAAAACTGCGTCAGCGGATGTTGCTGGAGCTGGATCGGATTCACGATGAGGTGGGCATCACCTTTCTGTATGTGACGCATGACCAAGGCGAGGCTATGTCCCTGAGTGACCGCATTGCCGTTATGAACAACGGAAAAATCGAGCAACTGGGCACGCCGGCGGAGATCTATGAGTCTCCAAGTTCTCGATTTGTGGCCTCATTCATTGGTGATGCGAATATCTTTTCAGTTAAGGTGGACCAGGTTATCGGAGAGGATTACCTGTCCCTTGAATCTTTGCGTCTGGGAGATAAACCCGTCCGAGTGGTGGCATGGAAAGACGAGATGCTTCGGCCGGGGGATTCCTTGGAACTAAGCGTCCGACCAGAGAAGCTCTCGATTAGCAGGAAGCAACCAGACCCGGATCCGCATCGCAATATCTTGCCGGGTGTTGTGGAAGACATGATTTATCTTGGATCACAGACGCAATACCGTGTCCGGGTAGGGGACAAATTGGTTCTGGTACTGCAACAGCATGGACGATTTCTACTGGATACCACTCCGATTACCTGGGACGAGGAAGTCTGGCTTAGTTGGCATGCGGATGATAGCCACATGATCACGGAGGGCCTCACATGAAGCGGCGTCGGATGGGTGAGTGGCTGCTGAGTATTCCTTCGGTAGTCTGGCTCATTCTGTTCTTTGCTTTGCCGACACTGTTAATATTCGGATTAGCATTCAAACCGGCCACCATCAATGGGGGTATCGGCCCGGGATGGACTCTCGACGCCTGGTTTCGGCTCGGTAATCCCAGTTATCTTTCGATTCTCTGGCGGACTGTGTGGTTGAGCCTTTCCTGCACTGTAATATGTATCGGATTGGGTGTGCCGGTGGCCTACTGGATCGCCCGTCTGCCGACAAAAGCCCGGCAATGGGCCTTGATTCTGATCATTCTCCCATTCTGGACAAATTTCCTGATCCGCGTCTTTGCATGGCGGATATTGCTTCATCCGGACGGCTTGGTGAAACAGGCGTTGATAAAATTGAATCTGGCAGAGATGAACGACCAGCTTCTCTACAACCATTGGGCAATCCTTCTGGTCCTGGTATATACCTATCTTCCTTTCGCGATACTTCCGCTCTATGCGGCAGCGGAGAAATTTGATTTTGATTTACTGGACGCGGCACGTGATCTGGGAGCGGGCAGATGGGTAGCGTTTTACAAAGTCTTTTTGCCCGGAGTAAGGGTTGGGATGCTGACCGCGATCCTGATCGTTTTCATTCCAGCCCTCGGATCCTATGCAATTCCTGAGATTGTTGGTGGTCCCACCAGTGAAATGATCGGTAACAAAATCGCCCAGCGGGTCTTTACGGAGCGCAGCCTGCCGGATGCCAGTGCACTGAGCGCCGTTTTGGCAATAGGTGTATTCTTGCCGTTATTATTGATTTACCTGTATCGACATCGTCGAGGTGCGGCACCAAGTGAATTGGAAGGAGGGCAATTCTGATGCGGATCAGCCGGTTCCCATTTTTTGTCAGCGTAACGGTGTTATTGTTTTTCTATCTGCCGATAGGAGTACTGTGCCTGCAATCCTTCAATGCGGCCAAATTTGGCGGTAGCTGGAAAGGATTTTCCTTTAGATGGTATCAGGAACTCTGGCAACGTGAGGATATCCATGCAGCGGCATACAACACGCTGATCATCGCGTTTAGCTCAACCCTGGTTGCCCTCATTCTCGGATCCCTGGCAGCTTGGTGTTTGCATCATTACACCAATCGATTCCAGAAATTCCATTATGGCCTAATCTACGCACCACTGGCTGTGCCAGACATCCTTATGGGGATCAGTCTACTGCTCTTGTTTGTGAATTTCCAGATTCCCTTGGGAATAGGAACGATCATCATCGCACACACCACCTTCTGCGTGAGCTATGTGGCACTGGTCATGTTGGCGCGACTTCAGGATTTCGACGAGTCGGTCATCGAGGCGGCCCGAGACCTCGGTGCCGGATGGGGAACCATCATTTTACGAATCCTGATACCTTTGCTTGGCCCGGGCCTGGCGGCTGGGGGATTACTGGCATTCACGCTGAGTGTGGATGATTTTGTGATCACTTTCCTTGTATCGGGTCCGGGGAATACTACTTTACCAGTCAAAATCTTCAGCATGATGCGTCGCAGTTCACCTCAGGTGATCAATGCGCTAAGTGTGATTTTTATGGCAGTGACATTTACCATAGTTATTATTAGTCAAAAATTAATCCGATCAAAACCATGAAATATACCAAACAATTGATTCTATTGGCGGGTGCCGTCGCGATGGCATTCGTATCCGGATGTGGTCGTTCCTCTGATGAAGGAAAGCCGGTCCTGCATGTGTACAATTGGAGTGATTATATGGCCGAAGGTCTGCTAGAGCAGTTTGAAGCAGAGAATAACTGCAAGGTTGTCTACGACGTGTTTGATTCCAATGAGGCGCTCTATGCCAAACTGAAGGCGGGTGCTACAGGCTACGACATCATCTTCCCATCAAGCTATTTTGTATCAGTCATGGTTGAGGAAGGTATGTTACAGGAAATCAACAAGGCTAATATCCCGAACTTGAAAAATATTGATCCTGAGTTCCTGGAAAAGGTTTCCTTGGACAAGGTAATGAAATACAGTGTTCCTTACCTAAGTGGGACAACCGGCATTGCCTATCGCAAGGACACCGTGAAGGATTTTGACTCATCTTGGACTGTATATGCCCGTGAGGATCTTGCTGGGCGCATGACTTTGCTTGATGATATTCGTGAAGTGTTGGGTTCTGGTTTGATAACACTCGGTTACAGCGTCAATACGACCAGTGAATCGGAAATTGAGGAAGCGGCTGACTTGGTCATCAGCTGGAAGAAGAACATCGCCCGATTTGATAACGAAGGCTACAAGGCAGGCGTTGCTTCCAAGGAATTCTGGGTTGTGCAAGGATACGGTGGAGATGTTCAACAAGTCATTGATGAGAACGAGGACGAGAATATTGTCTATACTCTGCCAAAGGAAGGTTTTACAATGTGGGAAGATACCGTTGCGATTCCGACCGGTGCAGACAATGTTGAGCTGGCAGAGAAGTTCATTAACTTTCTCCACTCAGCAGAAGTGGCTGTAGCGAATATTGAATACAATTACTATCTGTGCCCGAACACAGCCGCTTATCCGTTGCTTAGCGAAGAGATCAAGGCCAACGAGGTTGTATTCGTTCCCAAGGACAAATTGGTCAAGGGCGAACAGATTGTCGACGTCGGAAAGGATCTGGCCAAGTACAATAAGGCATGGAACCGTGTGAAGGCTTCCAAGTAGCTGAAGGGCGTATTGGTTTTACCAATACGGTTTATTTTCCCGAATACCAAATGCCTTTTCGCCAGTTGTGACGCTGTAGCCTTGTTTGGAGATCTTCTGCTAATCCGGGAAGATCGGAGACTGCACAATTTGCTTTAGCTTGGGCGGCATTCCGCATTCCGGGGATTACGACCGATACTGCCGGATGCATCAGCGCAAACTTGAGCGCAGCTTGTGGCATGCTGAGTCCTGACTCTGCAAAATCCCCCTTGATTGTTTCCGTTCGTATAGCGGCTCGACCAATACGATCACCGGCAAAGTAGTTTTGACGAAAATCGCCACTTGGGAACTTTGTATCTTGTCCGTATTTTCCGGTAAGGGATCCTTCATCGAACACGACACGAACAATGATGGCGGTTCCTGTTTCCTCGGCGACTGGCAGGAGTTCTGCGGCCGGTTCCTGATCGAAGAGGTTGTAAATGACCTGGACCGCATCCACCAGACCGTTGCGCATCAGGTCGATGACGGCATTCTGATCATGTTCCGGGGTGGAAATACCGACTGCGCCCAGCTTACCCTCGTCCTTAATTTGTTGGAGAATCTCAAACGGCTTTGGATCGCGATTCCATGCACGCGTCCATGTATGGAGTTGCAGAAGGTCGATGTGGTCGGTGCCAAGGCATTCCATACGCTCAGCAATATTCTCCCTGAGATAGGATTCCGGATAACGATCTTCCCAGTTGCAGTATGGGGATGGTGGCCAGATACCGGGAAGTGGGGGAGTTTTCGTGGCGACATACACTTTCTCTTTTCGGTCCTTCAGGAATTTCCCAATGATCCGCTCGCTTTTGCCATCTCCATAACCAGCTGCGGTATCGATAAAGTTTACCCCACTATCAATCGCTGTACTCAATGCCTGCAGCGAATCTTCTTCCGCCTGGTCACCCCATCCACCACCGATCGCCCATGCGCCAAATCCAATTTCTGATGTCTCGAATCCTGTTTTTCCTAAAGCTCTGTGTTTCATGAATGTATGCTTACACTACACCAACGAAAAATCCAACTTAAAGAAATAGGACTAGCTGTGAGAGCTGGATTTCGATGGCGTAATTCTATATTTTTGGCGCAAGTATTCTGAGCGAGCGTCTTTTGATTCAGATAGCTCAAGTTTACCAGCCCATCTTTGAGAAAATGTTAGTTTTCTTTGGCCTGAAAATTTGAGGCTGTGAAGGTCTGTTTTACTGACTCTCTTTAAAGACATGATCTCATTTTCTCAGATTTCAATGTGAGGTCAATTTGAATGTTCTTCAGTGTGAATCCGTAGAGTCCCCGGGCCGTTTTCGCGGACCCATGCCCGGAGGTCCGGGAGGGCGTCTTCGGGAGGATAGAAACAGAGGACTCGCAGCCGGGTTTCACCGATGGATTCATCCTGAAGGGACTGGGTTAGCTGGCGTAATTGTGACCACGGAACATTCTGTCCCCCACCGCCAGGGGGAGTGCGCTGGAAATCTCCATCGCAGACAAGGAAGACTTCGTCGATTTGTGGATCCATCTCGAATGCCGTGGCAAGAACCCCTTCGATGCCATTAGGGGATCCACGAGTCCAATTGCGGCCACTTGTACCGGTTGTGCGGAACTGGGAATTGAGCCAAGTCATGGCTTCATCCTTTACCATCTGGGTCCCCGGCAACAGATCTTCTTTGAAGGATTGCCAGTTGCGGGTGAATTGGATGATCCCGAAAAGGTGGTTGGGACCCAATTGTTCGATGAATTGGATTACTTCTTTTCGCAATTGATCCAGCGATACACCCGCCCGCTCCATCTTGGTCTTAACGGATGATGATACATCGAGCAGGAGCACGATCCGCTTGGCGGTGAGGTTTTCTCCGAGAAATGAAACAGGATCGGGAGGGGGAAGGAAATCCACTTCAGCTCCGCTGGTAAAAGCATCCATACTTCCCTGAAACATGTTGCTGACCGGCAGCATGGCGCTCATCGCCTTAAAGGAGGTCATGACGTCGGGTTGGGGCACAGATATGTCCGGACGAGTGGATTCGAGAATCGGATCCATCAGTTTCTGCAGACTGTCCTTTTGTAACCGATTCAGCTGTGCCAACTGATTATTGAGCTGGTTTTGACGCTCCCTCTGTTGATTGGGGGAGCCTGGGGGCAGCTTCAATTTGGCTTCCTGTGGCGGTTGGGGATCCAATACACCGATCAGTAAGGCCAATCCGAGGATTGCTGCCTGAAATCCTATAGCCAGCGAACCGACAACCAAGCCCTTTCGCCATTGCTTCCGGCCCGCTTCAATGCCGTCCTTATCTGTTCTGCTCTTCCATCGGGACACTTTTTCAATGTCTTCTGTTCGTTACCCATCAACAATCTTTCAAAATAGTTAAATTTTTTCCTAATAAACGCTTGACGAAGAACCTCTCTCTCGTAGCTTTCCATCTTCATTACCCACTTGGGGTGGTAGTTCAGTTGGTTAGAACGCCGGCCTGTCACGCCGGAGGCCGCGAGTTCAAGTCTCGTCCATCCCGCCACTTTTAAGACCCGTTTCGCAAGCGCGAGACGGGTTTTT